>JAFVXN010000160.1 GCA_017501125.1 Clostridia bacterium | reverse complement strand
TGATTTTCGGCGTAGCGTTCCCGTCCTTGTCAATGACCGAGGACAGCTTGTACACCCCGCCAAGCGAGGGCAAATCTTCCGAAGTAATGAGTTTCGTCCCAATCCCCCAACTGTCAATTTTTGCGCCTTGGTGTGCAAGCGAAGTCATAGACCTTTCTTCCAAGTCGCCCGACACGCAGATCATCGCGTCCTCAAAACCTGCTTCGTCCAGCATCGCACGCGCCTTTTTGGACAGGTAAGCAAAGTCGCCGCTATCCAACCTGATCCCCTTAGGTTTATGCCCTGCCGCACGAAGTTCCTTAAACACTTTAATAGCGTTGGGGATACCTCTACGCAAAGTGTCGTAGGTATCGACGAGCAAGAGGCAGTTATCGGGATATACGTCCGCGTACGCGCGGAAAGCCGCGTACTCGTCCTCAAAACCCATAATCCAACTGTGCGCCATCGTACCCGAGGCGGGGACGGAAAATTTTTGTGCTGCCAAGACGTTGGACGTCGAGGCGCAGCCACCGATAATCGCCGCGCGCGCACCGTAGATGCCTGCGTCCGGGCCCTGTGCCCTACGCAGACCGAATTCCATAACGACGCCGCCGTTTGCTGCCCTGCAAATTTTTGCCGACTTGGTGGCGATTAGCGTCTGGTGGTTGATGATATTGAGAAGTGCCGTTTCTGCAAACTGCGCTTGAATAAGGGGGGCTTTAATCGTCAAGATCGGCTCGCCAGGGAAAACGGGATCCCCCTCTCTTACCGCGTATACGTCGCCCGTAAAACGCATCTTTTTAAGGTAGGCTAAGAAGTCTTCGTCGAACATTTTTAAGGAGCGCAAGTAGGCGATATCCTCGTCGTCGAAGTGCCAACCGAGCAGATATTCTATCGCCTGTTCCAACCCTGCCGCAATCGAATAAGTAATCATTTTATTGCGACGGAAGAATAGATCGAATACCACCTCTTGCTCGTGTTTGCCGTTCTTAAAAAGACCGTAGCCCATCGTCAACTGGTATAAATCGGTCAACAGCGTCAAGTTTCTCATTGTTCGTCCCCCTTTGTTTTTTTAGGTTTTTCTTGATAATTTTCAGGGTATTTTTTTGCCATCATATTGATTTTACTATAATAGGCGACTTCCTCTTCGGTGTCCTTAAGATACTTCGTGATACCGCTGGGGTCGCCGTTTTTCGAGCCGAACACTTTCCCTTCCTTCTTTTTGTTGTCGACGAGCAGGTAGACGAGCAAACCAGTACCGGCAACGAGTAGAATAATGGAAAAGACAAGCGACCAAGGGATTTTGACGGCACTATTAGCGCCGCCGCTTAAGATGAATTTAGGATCGCGAAGGGGCTCCATAATCGTACGGATGAGGCCGTAGCCCATAAAGTAGCACGCCGTGTTGACGCCGTTGGGTTTTTTGTCGTTGAACCACGCATTGAGGAAAAGCCCGATCGCCAGCAACGCATTGAAAAGACTTTCATAGAAGAAGAAAGCGTAGTGCCAAGGGCCGTTTTCGCCAATTTGGACGGCGAACGGGAACCATTGTAAAGCAGGGTTGGTCACCTCTGCCCCGTACACTTCTTGATTGAAGTAGTTGCCCCATCTACCGATTGCCTGTGCAATTAAAAGGCCTACGATGATGCAGTCGCCCACACGAAAGAAATTGACTTTCTTGACGGCACATACGGCAATGACGCTACCCGCGCCACCTAAGATGCCGCCAATGATGGACAAGCCGCCACTTCTAATCCCATCCCACGAAAACCAGTCCTTGATGGGTACGGCATCCGTGATACAGTAGAAAAGACGCGTAGTCACGAGCGCCACGGGCAAACAGATGCAAAAAAAGGTCAAAAGCATTAATAAATATACTTCATTATTTTTGATAATAGCATAACTATCTTTAATATTACACTTACCTGCTCTAATTGATTTTATTTCTGTTCCAGTTAGGACGATTCCTGCTTCATATGTTTCATCAAT
>JAFVXN010000159.1 GCA_017501125.1 Clostridia bacterium | reverse complement strand
CCTCACCGTGCGCGTACAGAAGATCAACGGCGAAATCAAGGTAACCTGCGACAAGGGCGAGGTCAACTATATCATTTCGGCGGAATAAATAACGAGAGCCAAAAGGCTCGTATGTAGTAAAGGGAGCTGTCGGCGAAGCTGACTGAGGGATTGAAGCAAACTTTCGTCAATTGCCGATGGTTTGAATCTGTGAAAACATAGCTGCAATCCCTCCGTCTGCCCTCTGGCAGCCACCTCCCTTTTCACAGGGGTGGCTTTGGATGGCGTTTCGCTCCGGCTTATCCGGAAAACCAACAAAGGAAGGAAAGAATACAACTATGCGAGTGGTTGTCGGCATGTCCGGCGGCGTGGATTCCTCGGTTGCCGCGTATCTTTTGAAGCGCGAGGGTCACGACGTAATCGGCGTATTTATGAACAACTGGGAGGAAAAGGACGAAAACGGCGTTTGCACCAGCCAGCAGGACTGGGCGGATGTGCGCGACGTCTGCGATACGATCGGAATTCCGTATTATTCCGTAAATTATGCCAGGGAATATATGGACCGGGTGTTTTCGCACTTTCTGTCCGAATACAAAAGAGGCAGAACGCCAAACCCGGACGTTTTGTGCAACCGCGAGATCAAATTCGGCCCCTTCTTACAAGAGGCGAAAAGGCTGGGCGCGGACTATATCGCGACGGGGCATTATTGCAAAATTGCGCACGAAAACGGCGTCCACCTCCTTCAAAAAGCAAAGGACCAAAATAAGGACCAAACCTATTTTTTGAATCAACTTTCCCAAAGTCAACTCTCTGGCGTCCTCTTCCCCTTGCAGGATATGGAAAAACCCGAGATTCGTCGTATCGCTCTAGAGAACGGGCTCGCGACGGCAAAGAAGAAGGACAGCACGGGGATATGTTTTATCGGCGAAAGGAATTTTAGGAAGTTTTTGAGCGAGTACTTGCCTGCCAAGCCTGGCAAAATCTGCGACCTTTCGGGCAAAGTCGTCGGCGAACACGAAGGGCTTATGTACTACACTTTAGGGCAGAGAAAGGGCTTGTACCTCGGCGGTATCAAAGGCGAGGAAGAAGGGGGCAGATGGTTCGTCGTGCGCAAGGATTTGACGAGCAACACGCTGTACGTCTCCCACGGCGACGAAACGCCTTTGTATAGCAAGTCCTGCGAGGTGTCCGGTTTTAACTGGATTCCCTTTGAAAGGGCGGAAAACTCTTTCGAGTGTATGGCGAAGTTTAGATACCGTCAGCCCGATCAACCCGTGCTCGTGACCAAAAAGAAAGACGGCGGGTTGCATATTGATTTCAAGGAAAAACAGCGCGCCGTGACGGAAGGACAATACGCAGTATTGTACGACGGCGAAAACTGCCTCGGCGGCGGCGTGATAGAAAGTGCGGAATATTAATACGCACGGTTTATAAACAGCGGTTATTTGTTTTAGGAATTACGATTTTTTACCCCGACGATTGTTATCGTCGGGGTGAGGTTTTATATGGGCTTAAAAATGAACGTCTTTTAACTTTTTTTCGACAAATAATGCAAACGCTTGACAATCGTCAAGGGTGGGGGTATAATGTCGGTGTGTGTGTAGATTGCTTATAAGCGCGTGACGCATACTTGCAAAGGAGAAAGATAATGTTTATCATCGACGTCCTTAAATTTTTCCACATTAGCGTAGAAGTGCCGCCCAGTTATGGCCTTTATCACATTATTTGTTGGGTAATATTAGTGGGCTTAATCGTGGCGACCGTTCTCTTGCGTAAAAAAATCAGCGATAAGGCGTTGTGGATTATTTTAATTTCCGTCTGGGGCGTAATGGTTCTTGGGGAAGTATATAGAGAACTGGTGCATTCCGTAGATTACGACGACAATACGTTGGTATATAATTGGGCTTATTTTCCCTTTCAGTTTTGCTCTACGCCGTTGTACGTCCTGCCTTGTGCTGTATTTATCAAACACGAAAAAACGAGACAGTTTTTTTACGATTTCTTGGCGACGTACGCCTTGTTCGCAGGGCTCATCGTAATGATTATCCCTGGCGACGTGTTTTGTGATATAGGGCTGATTAACGTGCAGACGATGCTGCACCACGGAGGAATGGTGGCTGTCGCCGTCTTGCTGTACGCCACGAATAAGGTTAAGTTTTCCGTCTTTACCGTATTGCGTGCGACGGCGGTGTTTGCGGCGATGCTGGCGATTGCGATGATTATGAACGCAACCATTCCGCAAGAGGGTTTTAATATGTTTTATATCGACTGGGTGGAAGGTTGCCACCTGCCTATCATTGGCGAATTTGACGAGTTGGTGCCTTATCCCGTGTTTTTGTTGATATATACGTTAGGGTTTGTCGTTTGTGCAACCGTGATGCATTCCATCGCTTTCGGGGCAGATTGTTTGCGGAAGGTTTTCACCAAAGAAAAGTCTAAAAATTGATTTATGCGTGTATACGGATTTCCCTCGACGAGTTTTCGTCGGGGGATTTTGATAACGGACGATAAAATCAACGTCAAGAGTGGGCGAATAGCCCCTCTTTTTTTGTCGCATACTATCACAAAGAGGGGTAGCAGGGGCGCTTTCAGGCGCGAAAAGGAGTATGACAGGGGTGCTGACGAAAAGGGAAAGTGAAGTGATGAGGGCGGTGTACGCCTTGTGCCGAGAAGGGGTGTGTCTCGTCTCGCCGACGGAACTTTTGGCGCGCCTGCCTGCACGCGGAAAGTGGTCGCAAGACTCCCTCGAAAAGGTGCTTACCGCCCTGTCTTTAGACAACTATTTCGACCTATTATCTTCGGAGCGAAAAGGGGAGAAAATGTACGTCATCACCTTGCGAGAAGGCGGCCGCGCTTATCCTCGCAACGCTCAGCAATTTCGACGGGATTTGTTCCTAAAATTAGGCTTGGCGGTGGCGTCCGCCGTGATAGCCTTCCTCGTCGGGCTGATACTCAAGTGGATTTTTTAGAAAAATCTCTAAAAAACTGTTTACAATCGCCAAAAAAGGTGGTATAATTACAAACAAATGTTTGTAAAGAAGTAAAAGGCGTATCTGCGTCGCCTATCAGCGTTGCGGCTCGCTTACATACTATCGGTATGCGCGCTCGCCACGCCTTGATATGCTCGCATCTCCGCCTTTTACCTAT
>JAFVXN010000158.1 GCA_017501125.1 Clostridia bacterium | reverse complement strand
GTCAGCAAAGGGCTCTACGCGTGGGTCGCCCTGCTCATCTCCGCCACCAACCTGACGAGCGCAGGACAACTGGCTGGCGTGGGCTGTATCGTGGCTGGCAACACCGTCTTTACCATGATTTTAACCCAACTCGTCATCAACGCACGCTATTTTTTGATGAGTCTTACCCTCACGCAAAAATTAGACAAAAAATTCACCCTCCTCGATAGATTTTTGTGTGCCGTCGGGATTACGGACGAAATTTTCGCCGTCGCCGTCACGCAAAAGCAACCCGTCACGAAACGCTATCTTTTGGGGCTGATTACCCTGCCGTACGTCGGTTGGACGAGCGGTACTATTATGGGCGCTTTGCTGGGTGGAATTTTGCCCGCTTTTATCAGTGACGCGCTGAGCATAGCGTTATACGCTATGTTTATCGCCATCTTTATCCCTACCGCCATGCAAAACAAAAAGGTTTTCCCCGTGCTTTTTATCAGCGTCGGGATATCCTGTCTTTTCACCTTTACCCCCTATCTCAATCAGGTGCCTAGCGGTCTCGTATACGTTATCGCGGCACTCGTCGCGTCCGTCTTTGGAGCGCTCGTCTTCCCCATCAAGGACGAAGACACCTTGCAAGGCGTAGAGGAAAGCGAAGAGGCGTTGCAAACCGAAACGGCTGAAAGCGAAGAACAAGGTTTAGAAGAGGTCAAAACGGCTGAGGACGAGGACAAGGAGGCGAACGCATGAACGAAATCGCCTACACCTTGATGATGGTCGCCGTGATGGCGCTCGTCACCTATCTTATCCGTATGATTCCCTTCGTCTTTTTCCGCAAGAAAATTAAGTCGAGGTTCGTCAACAGCCTTTTATATTACCTGCCCTACGCAGTCCTTGCGGCAATGACCTTCCCCTCTATCTTTTTCGTGACGAGCGGGAACGTGCCCGTCTACGCCGTGCAGGCGTCCGCCCTCATCACCGCCAGCGTCGGGACGGTGACCGCTATCGTCGCCGCCATCTTTAAGCGCTCGCTCGTAATCGTGGCTATCTGTGCGGTCGCCGCCGTCTTGGCTGTTTCCGTACTCTTTATTTTCTTCCCGTTGCCTTTTTAGTAGCAAATTTTGCGCCTTAGAACATAGTTCTACGGCGTTTTTCATAAAAAAAAGAATACGGCACTTTTTTGAAAAACGGACGATAGAAGGTTGACTATCCCTTTTCAAAATGGTAGAATATACGCAATATCTAAAAGATATTATGGAGAAATTGATTATGAAAATCATCATCGTAGGTTGCGGACGGGTCGGTCAAACCTTGGCTGAAAAACTCGGCGCGGAAGGGCACAACGTCACCGTCGTCGACGTATCCGCTGACAGAGTTAAATACGTCACCGATCAATGGGACGTCATGGGCGTCGTCGGCAACGGTGCTACGCACGAGGTGCAATTGGAGGCAGGTATCGCAGACGCCAACCTGCTTATCGCCGTCACCAACTCTGACGAACTCAATCTTTTGTGCTGTATGATCGCCAAAAAAGAGAGCAACTGCCAGACCATCGCCCGTATCAAAAACCCCGATTACAGCAAAGAAGCGCAATATCTCCAAAACGAACTCGGGCTCGTTATGGTCATCAATCCGGAATACGCCGCTGCAGAGGAAATCTCGCGCGTACTCCACTTCCCTTCCGCCATCAAAATCGAACCGTTCGGCAAAGGGCGCGTGGAATTGATCAAATTCCGTCTTGCAGTGGACGGACAACTCAAAGGGCTCTCCGTCAAGGACATGATGGCAAAATTTCACCCCGATATCCTCGTCTGCGCCGTAGAGCGTGGCGACGAGGCGTATATCCCTAAGGGAGATTTCGTCTTCCAACCCAAAGACGTCGTGTCCATTATCGGTACGACGAAGAACGCGAACAAATTCTTTCATAAAATCCACTACAAGGGGCACACCGTCAAGGACGCGATCGTCGTCGGCGGCGGCGTCATCACCCATTACCTTTGCGATATCCTCGACAAATCGGATATTACGCTCAAAGTCATCGAAAAGGACGAAAAAATCTGCGAGGACCTTGCTATGCGTTGGCCGAATATCAGCGTTATCCACGGTGTGGCATCCGAAAAATCGCTCCTCTTAGAAGAGGGCATTGAACGCACTAGCGCTTTCGTCGCCTTGGCACAATACGACGAAGAAAATATCATCTTATCCCTGTTCGCCAAAGACGCAGGGAACGCAAAAATCATCACGAAAATCAACCGTACGGATTACGATAGCGTCATCAATAAGTTGGACCTTGATACCGTCGTTTGCCCGAAAAACGTCACCGCCAGCAGCATCTTACGCTACGTGCGTAGCACCAAAAAATCGCACGAAAGCAATATGTTAACGCTGTATAATATTATCGAGGACAAAGTCGAAGCGGCGGAATTCCTCGTCGGCGAAGGCGCAAAAATTATCGGTACGCCACTCAGCGAGTTAAAATTCAAACCCGACGTCTTGATTGCGTCTATCGTGCGAGGAAAAAAGGTCATCATCCCTCGTGGCAACGACGTCATCGAGGCAGGTGACACCGTCGTCGTGGTCACCACCGATATCGCCATCGACAGCGTGGACGACGTATTGAACTAAGAGGCAAAATCTTATGAATTTTTCTATCATTAGACGCACACTCGGCTGGCTGCTGTTGTTCGAAGGGATATTCTTCCACCTGCCGTTGATTACCGCCGCGATTTATTGGGAAGCGGAATTCTTCACTTTCCTAATATGTATCGGTATTTGCGCTGCGCTGGGCGGGCTGTGCTTTATCAAAAAGCCGAAAAATACGTCCATCTTCGCCAAAGAAGGGTTCGTTATCGTGGCGCTCAGTTGGATCGTCATCAGTCTTATCGGTGCGCTCCCTTTCGTCTTATCGGGGGCTATCCCTTCCTACGTCGACGCACTCTTTGAGACGGTGTCGGGTTTTACGACTACTGGGGCTACCATCTTAAACGGCGGACAAATCGACGGCATGGCAAAATCTTTATTGATGTGGCGAAGTTTTACCCACTGGGTAGGCGGCATGGGCGTGCTCGTCCTCATTATGGCGTTCCTTCCGCTTAGCGGCGCAAGGAACATGCATATGATGAAGGCGGAAAGCCCTGGTCCCGTCGTCGGAAAAATCGTGCCGAAGGTAAAACAAACCGCCATTATTTTGTACGCGATTTATGCTGGTATGACTATCATACAACTTATTATGTTGCTTTGCGGCGGTGTGCCCCTCTTTGAAGCCGTGACGACCTCCTTCGCAACGGCTGGTACGGGTGGGTTCTTTGCCAACTCACAGGGCGTCGCCGGTTATAACTTGTATGTACAAATCGTCGTCACCGTCTTTATGGCACTCTTCTCCATAAACTTTAACTCTTATTACTTAATCGGTAGAGGAAAAATTAAAGACGCCTTTAATACGGAAGTTAGAGCCTTCCTTGCCATCTTCTTTACCGCCGTCGCCTTGATAGCCTTGGACATTTGGCTAGAGCCGATGATTTTTAGCGGTAAATTCGAGTATGAATATTCCCTTGGAGAATCGATACAACACGCCTTCTTCTACGTCTCTTCAATTATCTCAACAACGGGATTTGGAACCGTAGATTATACCTTGTGGCCCGTCTTTTCTCAAACGATTCTCGTCGTGCTGATGTTTATCGGAGCGTGCGCTGGCAGTACAGGGGGAGGCATAAAAGTATCCAGAATCGTTATCCTTTCCAAAGCGGGAATGCGGGAAGTCGGCAGCCTTATCCAACCTAACCGTGTGAAAAAAATCACGATGGATCACCGCCCCGTCAGCCACGAGGTAGTCCGGTCTGTCACGGCTTTTTTCATCGCATACATCGCCGTCTTTGCCCTTTCTACACTACTCGTCTCTTTCAACGTCGGCATTGACTCCACTACTAACTTCTCTGCCGTAGCATCCACCTTGAATAACGTAGGTCCTGGCTTAAGTGCCGTTGGCCCTATGGGCAACTTCTCCGTCTACAACGATTTCTCAAAGTTCGTATTCATCTTTGATATGTTGGCAGGCAGGTTGGAGATTTTCCCGATGCTGATACTCTTTGCCCCTACCACTTGGAAAAAATAAATGCGCAAAAAAACCCGAGCGTTGGCTCGGGTTTTTTATCACTTAAAAATATCTGCAACCGATTGCATAAGGAAGGTTGGGCGTTCCACCCCTTTGGCTGCTTTGACTTCGTCAAAGGTGACTTCGCCGCTAAGCACGCATACGGTATCGACCCCTGCGTTATTCCCTGAGGCGATATCCGTGTAAAGCCTGTCCCCTATCACTACCGTGTTTTGCTTATTAGTGGCGTATTTTTTTATCATGCACTCCACCATCGTAGGGCGCGGCTTGCCGATAAATATCGGCTCTCTCCCCGTCGCACGGAAAATGCTTTGACTCATCGCGCCGCAATCGGGTACGTAGCCGAAGTCGACTGGACACACCCAGTCGGGATTGGTTGCGTAGTAAGGTATCTCAGGCTTTTTCGTCAACACTTTGCAAGTATTGTATATCTTTTCGCCCGTGAGTTCGGGATCGTAGCCGATGAGCACGACGTCAATTCCCTCTTCGTATCTCGTCGTCACCTTAAAGCCGCAGGCTATTAACTCGTCCACCATCGACTTCGTCCCCTGCACGTAAATCAAATCCTTTGCGTGCTTTTCTTTCAGCAAATCACACGCCGCCTGCACGGAGGTATAAAAGTGTTCGTCGCCGATTTGATGAAGCCCCAGTCGGTGCATTTTTTTAACGTAATCTTTAACGGAGCGGGAAGAATTGTTGGTGATAAACACGTACCTGCCACCACTTTTTTCAATTTTTGATAAAAATTCCGCTACGCCGTCGAATAGCATTTCGTCCAAATACACCGTGCCGTCCATATCCAGCAAAAACAGTTTTTTCTTATGCAACGCCGACGCGTCTCGCCCTAATACGTCTATCATCTTTTCTCCTTATCAAACGCCCGCGTCGCCACCAAATCGCAACCTTCGGCTATCTCTTTATATACGACGTCGCCTACCTCGACGGGCAATCGAATAGACAACTTTTTTATCCTTTCCATCACGGCAAATATCTCGTCTTTCTTCACCGCGCGATTCGTCTTGACGGGAATCATCTTGCCGTCCTCCGCGCGTGCCGTCGTGGTGACGATACGCCGCGGGCAAACGACCTCGTTCTCCGCGTACACCTTGCCGCGAGGACAGGCGTTGCCCGTCACGGAAAGAATCTTGCCGTCTTCCGTCTCCACCGTCACTTGACAACCGACGGGACACTCTATACAAGTAAGCGTTTTTTTCATACCCCTGCCTCCAAGCGGACGGCTAAATGCCCGCTCTCGTCCTGCAAATCGTCCAGCGAGACGGTTATCGTCTCCATTTCGCCTGGCGTCACGGCTTTTTTCTTCCTTTCAAGAAGGGTTCTTTCGCCACAATCTATCTTGACGACGACGTCCTTTTTCGCCTCTTTGACACGGAAGAAGAATTTGACCTTCCCTGCCTGCGACTTATCTATCCTTTGCGGACAAACGTAGGAAATCCCCTCTCCTGCCGTCACGTCGAGGGGCGCCCCTTTCGTCTTGCCTTGCAAAGCGTATTTTGCCGCGTACTTGCCCGCAATCTCCGCCTCTTCCGAGACGAAGTCGACTAAATCGTGGACGTGCAGGACGTTGCCACAGGCGAAAATCCCCTCTACGTCCGTTTCTCGCGTCTGCGTGACGACGGCACCACCTGTCGCAGGGGATATGGCAATCCCTGCGTCTTTCGTCAACTCGTTCTCGGGGATTAAGCCGACGGAAAACAAGACGGTATCGCAATCGAAACGTTTTTCCGTGCCTGCAATCGGCTGTCTTTTTTCGTCGACCTTAGAGATGACGACGCCCGTCACCCTTTCCTCCCCCTCTATCTTCGTCAGCGTATGACTCAAATAGAGCGGAATATCAAAGTCGTTAAGGCATTGCTCGATATTGCGACGAAGACCGCTAGAATAGGGCATAATTTCGCACACGGCAAGTACTTTCGCCCCTTCCAACGTCATGCGCCTTGCCATAATTAACCCGATATCGCCCGAGCCCAAGATAACCACCCTACGCCCTGGCATATACCCTTTAATATTGACGTATTTTTGCGCCGTCCCCGCCGAAAAAACGCCCGCTGGACGCGTACCTGGTACGTGGATTGCACCTCGGCTACGCTCCCTACACCCCATGGCAAGGACGACGGATTTTGCACGGAGGGTAAACACCCCCTCTCGGCTGTTGATTGCCGTAATCTCCTTATCCTTCGTCAATGAAAGAACCGCCGTATCTAAAAGGACGTCAATCCCCCTCTTTTTCACCTCGTCGATAAAACGTGCGGCGTATTCTGGCCCCGACAAACTCTCTTTGAACCTAGTCAACCCAAAGCCGTTGTGGATACATTGATTGAGAATACCGCCCAAACAATCGTCACGCTCGATAATCAG
>JAFVXN010000157.1 GCA_017501125.1 Clostridia bacterium | reverse complement strand
GAGGTGGACGCCAACGTGGACGTCTTAAAATCCCACGAAATGGTGGACGATATCGAAAGGGAGTTTGCTCATGAGACCAACGTTATTTTGACTGGGCATCTCGACCCAATCGTCACGGACGACGAGGAAGTTAACGCTATGCGTGAGAAGACGACGGGCTTCGTCAAGGAAATGGACGAACGCTTTTCTATCCACGATTTTCGTATGGTGCAGGGGGAGAGACGTACCAACGTATTGTTCGACGTTGCGATTCCTTTTGATGCGACTTTGACACCACAAGAGATTAAGACGAGACTGGAAGAAAACATAACCGCTTGCGACGAGAAATATTGTTGCATTATCACGATAGAACATACCCTTTAAGGCGAAAATCAAGTAAAAAACCCGACCATGGTCGGGTTTTTCTTATCGCAATATGCGTTTGATGATGCCTGTTTGCATGCGTTTGGGTAGCGCGTTTAAGAGGAGAAGTAGGGGATTGCGGTTGATGGAATAGACGTATTTCATTCGTTTTTTGGCAAGGATTTTTACCGTCAGTTTCCCGATTTTTTCGGCGGGGATTTTTCTTGCCTCGACGCCGTCTACGATTCGCTTGAATCTCGTTGCGTTGCAGGCGTACAATTTGGTGTTATGGCAAAATTTTTCGAGTGCGTCGGTGGAGACGCCTATCATGCCCGTGTCGACGGCGCCAGGACGAATTGTGGCGACTTGTACGCCCAAAAGTTGCACTTCCATACGCAAGGAGTAAGCATATTTATCGAGGGCTGCTTTTGCGACGGCGTACACCCCTGTAAAAGGCAGAGGGTCGAGTGGTGCAAGTTCGCTGGACGTAATCAGGATTCGGCTACCTGCTTGCAGGAGAGGCGCAAAAATTCGATTGATTCTCGCGCACCCCAAGAGGTTGACGTCAAAGACCCGTTTTAGGGCGGTTTCGTCCATTTCGAGTAGAGAGTCGAGTGCGTAGATTCCTGCAAAATGCAGGATTGCAAATAGTTGCGACGTCTTTGACTTTATTTGATTAAAAGCCTCTTCTACGCTGCCTTCGTCGGTGACGTCAACTTGCAGATGTTCGACGAGTGCGGCGTCTTGAAAGGGCGCGGATTTATCCAAGGCAAAGACGAAATATCCCGCCGCCGCCAAGGCGTCGACGACGGCTTTTCCCATGCCGCCTCGTCCGCCTGTGACCAGTACGTATTTCATAAGATATTCTCCTTATTAAAAGGCTTTTCGAAGGCGTTAATTCTCAGTAATTTCCCGTCGCGCATAAATACCTCGTAGCGATTATAGGTATCGTCATCGCAGACGGCAGGAAGGGTAAAGACGTGTGCAGAGTTGCCGTTGTCGCCTAAGAAAAGTTGATAATTTTCTCTGTGTGCGTGTCCTTCGAAGATATAGACGGGTAGACCGTAGGCGAGCAGAGTCTCCAGCCACGCCTGTTTGGCACTTTCCTTAATGCTTTTAAGGCAAATGTGCGTAAAGGCGACGATGCTTTTGCAACCGTCAACGTTTTCTTCGATTAGTTTTTTCAAAGAATCTATCGTCTTTGCAGGGATCGCGTAGTGTTGGCAAGGACGGATATGGGTAGGGGAATCATTTTCCTCGTCGGCTGTAAAGAGGGCGTCGTATGCGACGAAAAGGGTATCCCTATGCCTAAAGGCATACACGTTGCCTGCCCCTTCGACGTAGGGGATATAGTCGCGCAACATTTCTTTTTCCAGATAGGCGATTTCGTGGTTGCCGACGACGTTGTATACCATTTGCTTGTCGCGCGTCGCGTTGTTGCCGTTAAAGAGGCGCGCCCCGTGACTATCTAGTAGGGCGTATAATTCCTCGTACGGCTTAACGCCGTTCAGTAGATTGTCGGCAAAGTCCCCTAGAGAAAGCAAAAAATCGCAATCTTTCGATTCATTCAAGATTCTCGTTAGTCTAGCGAGCCCTTGGTCGCAACGGAATACGTTATAGTTTACGTACCCGTGGTGTAGGTCGGAAAACACGCAGAATTTATAGTCGGTGTCGGGACAAAAATCGAACACCCCGTCCCCCTCGAATTCTCCGAAAGAAAACAGTTTTTGCACGCTCATTTTACATCTCCAAAACAAAAGGCATAGTTTTATCTATTATATCATAGAAAAAAACGGTGCGCAAGCCCTAAAATTGTTGACTTATAAAAAACGGAATGATAAAATAACGATAGAGAGGGGGTGCGAGTATGACGACGACTAAAAAGATAGCGTTTTGTGCGGTTTTTGCCTCGCTTTGTTGTTTGTCCACACTGTTTATAAAGGTTCCCGTTGCATACGGTTATTTTAACGTCGGGGATGTATTTGTCTTGCTTGCCGGCTGGATGATGGGCGGCGTGTGGGGCGGCGTAGCGGCAGGGGTAGGTAGTGCGCTTTCCGACGTAATAGGCGGGTATGCGATTTACGCGCCGATAACCTTGCTTGTAAAGGCGTTGATGCCGGCGATTG
>JAFVXN010000156.1 GCA_017501125.1 Clostridia bacterium | reverse complement strand
TTTTCTTCCTCCTCTACCTCGCCCGTCGGCATCACGTCGTAGTACTGTTGCCCTTGCACGAACTTGTTGCAAAGTGCCCAACCGCTCTCCAACTTTCTACGCTCTTCCCTACGGGCAAGATAATCACTTTCAATCTCCTGCGCCTTTTTCTTGTCCGCAAGACGCTTGGCCTTTTCCAGCCTTTCCTCCATCTCCGTCAACTTTTTTTGTTGCATATTTCCCTCCTTTTTTCTTATCTTTCGGCTCGCTTTGCGCCGCCTGCAACGCCTGCAATAGCCTCAATCTTTCCTCTTCCAACTGCTCGTCGCTTAGCACCTTTTCTTCGCTAGAACTTCCTTGCAGCATCTGCACCGCCTTAATATCGGGCGGTATATCCTTGCGCGTTTCCTTGCGCTTGACTAGCCGCATCTGTCCGTCCACCTCGGCGTACTCTTCCACGATTTCTTCAATCCGACATCCCTTGGCGACTTTCATCAGCACCTCGTTGAGTTTTTCCTCCTGACTTTTCATCTCTCCTCCTCAATCAATTTTTCCGCCCCGCCTAAGCCCCCTACAAAGCCTATCCTTCTCCCTTTTTAAGGGAGAAGTTTGCTCGGCAGGCGGCTTATTTTTAGGACGGCTCATCAAGTAATATCTAAGTTCGTCACAAGAGTGGTCGTCCACTTTCTTGGGCGTATCGCCACTCCCCCACGCGTATCCTTTCAACTCTCGTATCAAATTGACGCAACCGTTAAAAATATAGAGGTTGGGCAACCCGTTGTCTTGGTTTAGATAACTTTTTACTCTAGCAATCCCCGAAAACAAATCCTTTTCCACGTCGGGATTGACGAGGATATCTCTTTCGTAAAAAAGTTCGCATACGTTTTTGACGCTAGACAACGTACGTTGCTTTGCCGCGCTATCAATCAACGCCTGCACACGTCCTCTCGCATCCCTCTTCCAACCTAGCCGATCGCAGATATCCTTAATCGCCGCCGCGTGATAATCGACGTCCTTGCCTGCGGCGAAATGCTCGTAAACCACGTACACGTTGTCGTCGTAATCGACGGCGTACCAATGCGCCGACAACGGGTTGTTAAGCCCAGGGTCGATGGCAATATTATCCTGCCACTCGGCAGGGATGGGAAAGGGCTCAATGACGTGCACCCTTTCGTCGAACTCTGGATACACGAGCCCTCTTGCCGTGGCAAATCTGCCGTACCTTCTACTTTGCAACTGTGCCTCGTCCATACTGCCTTGGAGGGCAACAATCTCTTCGCTATCTAGGTACGGATTGTCCGCCCACTCCATAAACTCGTACCACACTTCGTCGTCGTGATGACGATTCATATAAATCTCTTCGTAGACGAAAGTTTGCCCCTTTAAAGGGGTCATCGTCCCGAAAATATCCCCTCGCCTATCCATCACACGCATACGACACTCCGTATAGATATCGTAAGGCGGCTCTTCGTCAAACCACACGAAGTCTAGCGACGCGCCCTGAAACTTCTCCCTGCCCTGATCGCAACTTTTAAAGCCGATGACGGACACGCCGCCAAATACGTTCCTGACCCGTATAAAATCGATTATCCCCGAGGCAGGGGCGTCTTTACGCCCACTTTGCATGACTATTTCTTCTATCCAGTCCTTGCGCAAATACTCTAAAATCTTCTTTTGCGCCACGTCGCGCTGGACCTGTGTAGATAGAGAAACCACCCAGCCTTGCACCTCTTTTCTATTCTCTCTATACGGATGTATCCCACGCACCATATACACGCACTCAACCGCACCGCACTCCGTCTTGCCGCAACGGTTGCCGCCAAAAACCCAACGGTTGCGCTTTGTCGATTGATGAAAGGCAAGTTGCTTTCGATGCACTTTTTCGCCCGTATTGTAGGCGGCCAACTTATCCTCTTTTTTTCGCCGCGCCTGCTCCCTTTCAATCCAAAGCAATCTTTCGACGATTTCTTTCATCTTTCTCCCCCTTTCCCTAAAAAACCCACCGCCGATTGCGTTATACTACCCGTATGAAAGTATTGCTACTTATACTTTTTTACCTATGCGCCTGTCTTGCGCCCGTCGC
>JAFVXN010000155.1 GCA_017501125.1 Clostridia bacterium | reverse complement strand
TGCCCAAAAAATTTATTTTGGGGTATTGACAAACTCTTTCAAATGTTATACAATAGTAAAGTTGCTACGCGCGCACGCGCGATACAATAATATATAGTGGCAAAGAAGGAATTTGACCACAATATATAGGAGTCGCTGTGAAATATTTACGCATAATCTTCACCGTTATTTCCGCCGTCTTCGTCGCGGGTGCCGTGCCCTTAGGCTTTTTATTTAGTTGGTGGGCGGCAGGCGCGTGCGTCTTGGGCGCGTTGATTTTCTTCGGGCTGATGATCCTTTGCAAGAACGCGCAAGAGAAAAAAGAGGCAACCACTATCCGCCCTCCGGACGACGGAACGGAAAAAGAAGACTAAAAATTAAAAATCTTTGAGGAGGTTTCTTATGGCAAAAAAATCAAACGTCAAAAAGTACAAGGATTACTTTGGGCTGAACAGAATCGTTAGCATTATCTTAGCGATTATCCCCGTCACCTCGTGGATCCTCGGCGCAATCACCCGTTTTAAGGAGAAGAAGATTGTTGCAGGTCTCATCCGCCTCATCTTCGGGTTCACGGTCGTTTGGGTGCTCGACATCATCTTTATGATTTTGAAAGGCTCCATCTTCCGCTTGCTTGCCATCTAACGGAACATAAAAAGCACCCTTTTAAGGGGTGCTTTTTTAGTGGTATTTGCCTAATGGCAAGTGAGATTTTGCTTTAAGCAAAGTGATATCCGTCTTGCGACGGGTGATATTTTCCCTAATGGGAAAGTTGCGGCTGATATTAAGAAAGCGCAGTATTTTTATACTGCGCTAAAGTTGTATGATGGGTAAAAGGCATAGATGCGAGCGTATCAAGGCGTGGCGAGCGCGCATACCGATAGTATGTAAGCGAGCCGCAACGCTGATAGGCGACGCAGATACGTCTTTTAACCTTGGTAGACCCAAGAAGGAACCCCCTCTTTGGGCAATTGCTGTTGAAGATACCACATATTGACGAAGAAGGACGGCTCTGCCTTTTTTATCATCTTTCCTTTGGGTTTTGCACCGAGGAGTTCGATGTGCCCGTCCCCTTTCTTAGTCAAGCGAATCCCGTCGGCGAAGGTGTAATAGCGCACCGCGTCGACGGCTTTTTGTTTTGTCCACTCTGGCTTTTGCAGGACGAATTTTTCTTTCAAACTCTCATCCACGCACAGCGCGTAATAGAATTGCGGCTTGCCACCGTTGCTAATCAATCGGCAAAAACCGAGGCTGTAAAAATGAATCCGCCCTTCTGCTTTGTATCTATGTATCTCCTCGTCGGTGAACGTCGTGAAAGACTGCACCTTGTCGAAAATGACCGTCTCGAAGACGTCGTGGCTCTCAATCGTTGGATGATGATTGCCCCCGCCGCAAATCGCCTTGATGACGTCGGACTCGCTAAGGCCGATTGCCACCCCCGACGTCACGCCGTTCTTCGTCTGCGTCGCCGCACCGCCACGGCAAGGGAATAAAATTTGATCGCCGCAAAAGATAAGTACGTTGATACCGATATGGTTGGAAAGTCTGCTTTCCGCCAAGGGAGTCAGGTATTTTCCCGGCTCGTACAGCGCACGCAACGTAATGTCGCCGCAAAACTTATAATCCATCATACGGTTGGTCAAAAGGTCGTTGTAAAATACCGTCCTGCCCGTCTTTAAGACGTACCTGCCCTCACCGCTCGTCGTGCAATCGTCCAGACGAATCATATTCTTATTCTCCACATAACTCGCCTCGTGCGCGCCGATGAGTTGCGTGAAATGGGATTGTATAAAAGTATCGACGTGGAAGTCGCGGTTGGGGTCGTCTACTATCTCGTACGTCGCCTCTTTCGTGGGGTCGGTGACACTCTCGAACCACATATCCATCTTCACGCCGCCGTTTTCGTAGACGCGTTTGTACGTGTCCTCGTCGTAGTTAAAATCGTGGTCGCTAATCTTGTCGCCGTCTTCGTGTAGCAACTTCGCCGTGAAAAGGATATTGACGCCGATACGCGCCACAACGTAGCCCAAGACGATACCGACGATTTCCGTCCAAAAATCCCAAAAAATCACCAGCAACACCGCTATCGCCACCAGCGAAACGACGATTTCGATAACCCGTTTAAGAATCGGTCTATTGCTCATTCCTATCACCTTTATCCTTGCAGTAAAATTTCGTGCAGCAGCCTACTTTCCTCGTCCGCGTCGGCGTCCATCGCGCGCGCGAACATATTCTTATAATGGGAAGCGAGCCTATCGGGAACTTTGCTTTCAAAGATTACCTCGCCGTCGCGCTCGATGCGTTGCGCCGTATGGTCGACGTACAAGGTCTCCCCCTCCAACTCAATCATCGACGTCTTCTTGCGCGAGGGGATCGTCCAGTCCACGACGATCTCCAACTCCGTACCGCCCGCGTCGTATATCCGCCTTGCGTAATACGGCAACGAGCAACTATCGTCAATACGCGCCTCCTTTTCAACGAGTCGCACCCCTTCCAGCGGCAACAACTCCTGCACGTAAGAAAGGACGTTGATTCCGCTATCGAACCACGCACCGCTAAGCCCTATCCTGTCCTTGCGGATACGTCCTATCGGCTCGCACGCGTAGTCGTCGCCGATACAAGCGGCGATGCGACGGATTTTTTTGCCCGCCGCGTATCCTTTTAAGAATAACACTTCGTCCGCGAACTTCCAATGGAAGAGCGCGGTTAAATTTTTCTCCGCCTTCGTCGCCGCCTCGTATAAGTCGTCCAGCGTCTCGCCGTCCGTGCAGAGGGGTTTTTCCACGTACACGTGCAGCCCTGCCTTGAGGCAATTTTTGGCTATCTCAGCGTGGGATCGCACGTTGGTGGCAACGATAGCACCGTCGGGCGCGCACACCTCAATCGCCTCCTGATAGTCGGTAAAAAAAGGCAGGTCGCAGAACAACTCGCGCGCGGGACAATTTTCGTCCAGATCGCACAGCGCGACCGCCTCCACGGCGTTAGATTTTTTAAGCCCTTCTGCATAGTGGCGCATAATCACGCCACCGCCGATAATAATTACCCGTTTCTTCATTTTACTCCTCGCCGAACCTCTCCGCGACGTCTAAAAATTCCTCGATGCGGTACAAATCTTCCGCCGAATAATAGTCGATATAGATACGCCCCTTCTTGTCGTTGCCTATCAGCGAAACTTTGGTGCGAAGCACCGTACGCATTCTTTCGACAAAGGCGCGCAACTCCTCGTTTTTCGCCGCCTTAATACTCTCTTTTTGCGCCGCCAAAACTTCAGGCGGGGTCAGGAACGCCTTGACCGCCCTCTCCATCTCGCGCACGGAGTAATTCCTGCGGACGCTTTCGCTGGCGAAGGCGTATTGCTTATCCTTGGGCACCTTGACGAGCGTACGCGCGTGCCCTGCGGACAATTCGCCACTCTCCACCATGCCCACGACCTCAGGCGCAAGCGTCAAAAGACGCAAAGTGTTGGCGACGGCAGGTCTCGACACGCCGATAAACGCCGCCACGTCGTCTTGCGTGAGCGAATAATCGTCAATCAATTCCTTCATCAGGTACGCCTTATCCATCGCGCCGAGGTTTTCCGTCTTCAATTTTTCCGTGATACGGAAGATGTCCGCGCGCTTTTCGCTGAACTGGTACACGCGCGCCCTCACGTGCGTTGCGCCCGTACCCTTTACGGCGATAAAATCCTTTTCCCCTGCGAGCAGTTTATATCTGCCGTCCTGCATAAAATTGACGGCGAATATCGGCGCCCCGTCCAAGAGCAGGTACGCCGCACGCGATTGCATTTCCTTTTCGTCCACCTTCACGTCCTTATACACGATCTTGTGGACGAGGATATCTCTTTCCTCGTACTCGGTATTGACGAGTTTTCTTCTTTTCGTTTGTTTTTTAGCCATAGTTCTCCCTCTCACGCCGTACACGGTGGGTATCTTTTGCATAAAGAGGCAGAGCGTATCCACGCCCTGCCTTATTGATAATCAATCTTCCGCTTTTTTATCGTCCGTACCTTCTTCCACGGGCGTTGCCGTCTCCGCAGGCACCGTTTCTACGGGTTCCTGGACGGGTTGTTCGGCGGGCTTTTCCTCCGTCATTTTGACGAAAGGATTCTTGCGTGCGTTCTCGTCTTGAGAATCCATATACGCGATTACTTCTTTATAATCCTTGCCTTCCATCAACATACGCACCTCTTCGGTGTAGATGGTCTCCCTCTCCACCAAAACGCGTGCCATATTGTCCATAATCTTACGGTTTTCTTTCAGCAATTTGGTCGCCCTTTCGTGCGCCGAAGCAATCAAACGACGGATTTCGTCGTCAATCGTCGCCGACGTCGCCTGCGAATAACTGCTGTGGTTGTGCCCACCGTATTCCATACCCATGAACGGAGGTTGGTCGTTGTCGTACGCCACGAGCCCGAGTTTATCACTCATACCCCATTGCGTGACCATACGACGCGCGATATCGGACACGTGTTGCAGGTCGGCGCTTGCGCCCGTCGTGACGTCGTGGATAACGAGTTCTTCCGCCACGCGTCCCCCTAAGGACATACAAATATTGTCAATCAGTTTGTTGTAGGAGACGTCGTTATCGTCCGTCTCAGGACGGGTCATCGTGTACCCTGCCGCACGCCCTCTGGGGATAATGGACACCTCGTGGACGGGGTCACAATGCTCGCAAAGGCAAGCAAGTACGGCGTGACCAGCCTCGTGATAAGCGGTGCAACGCTTATCCGATTCGGTGACGACGCGGCTCTTCTTTTGAGGACCCATGAGCACTTTGTTGATACCGTCGTACAATTCGATATTACCGATAAGTTTTTTGCCCTTTCTAACGGCAAGGATTGCCGCTTCGTTGAGAAGGTTGGCGAGTTCCGCACCCGAGAATCCAGCCGTGATACGCGCCACGGTACGGAAATTGACGTCGGGAGACATAGGTTTGTTCCTTGCGTGTACCTTGAGGATTTGTTCTCTGCCTTTGACGTCGGGCAGGTTCACGTTGATTTGTCTATCGAATCTACCAGGACGAAGGAGCGCAGGGTCGAGGATATCCGCGCGGTTGGTCGCCGCCATTACGATAATCCCGTCGTTGGTCTCAAAGCCGTCCATTTGCACGAGGATTTGGTTGAGCGTCTGCTCCCTTTCGTCGTGCCCACCGCCAAGACCAGCGCCACGCCTACGGCCTACGGCGTCGATTTCGTCGATGAAGATGATGCAAGGCTGATTTTTCTTGGCAAGGTCGAACAAATCGCGCACACGGGAAGCGCCGACGCCGACGTACATCTCCACGAAGTCAGACCCCGAGACGGAGAAGAAAGGCACGCCTGCCTCCCCCGCTACCGCTTTCGCGAACAGCGTTTTACCCGTGCCCGGAGGGCCTACGAGCAGGACGCCAGAGGGGATTTTCGCGCCGAGATCAGCGAACTTTCTGGGCGCTTTTAAGAAATCGACCACCTCTTTGAGTTCCTCTTTTTCCTCTTCCGCACCGGCAACGTCAGCAAAACGGACGTTGGGTTTGTTCTGCATATGCGCCTTCGTCTTGCCGATGTTCATCGTCTTCGCGTTGCCACCTGCGATACTGCGCATCATCAGCCAGAATACGATAGCCAAGACGACCACGCCCACGATAGGCAGAATGCTCGACCAAATGCTGGTGGCGTTGGGATCGGTGAAAGATACGACGCCAGGAAGGTATACGCCGTCAAACGTACCGCCTGCCGCAATCGCAGCCTTTTCTTGCGCTTCGGCTAATTGTTCCACGAAGGTGAACCAGTCGCTCGCCCCATAGAGGCTAGGGAAAATGACTTGGAATTTGCCACCCTCCGTGACGTAGGTCAACTTATACGCGTCAATATACAATTCCTCGACCTTTTTTGCGGTCATGTCCTGGAAAAACTGATTGTAGGAGACCTCGGTCGCAGAGAAGAAGTTGGTCAGTATCAGCGCGACGATGCCGGCGATGACCAGCCCCACGATAACACCGATGATAATCTTAGTACTTTTTTTCAATGTTGCACTCCTTTTTTCCTATAAGGAAAAGACGTTTCGGTTATTTTATAAACGCAGACGGCTCGTTTCAAACAAGCGCCCATTGTTTCACGCTAATATTTTACCATAAAAATTCTGCGTTTTCAAGCCCTTTAGAAGGTTTTTTCAAAAACTTTACAAAACCTTCATCAAGCGTTCACATCGCTACCTTTCGGCGCCCTATTCCCCCTTTAGGGGAAAGGCTCGCCGAGTTATCCACAAAACGCCTTTACGCAGCCGTTTGCCTTCGCTTTGCGCTCCCTCTTGTGCATATTTTCCGCCTCTTTTCCCCTTTTCATACATTTATTCCCCACAAAATTTTGTGGACAAGTCAAAAAACGAACGTCTGTTTGGGGATAAATTATAAAAAATTCCCCATTTTTCGATAATTTTTTATAATTTTCGACAAAAGCAAGTCGGTTTTCCACACTTCTAAACAAATTTTTTATGTTTATCAAATTAACAATGTGCTATCTTTATCCACATTTTTTTGCGTTTTCCCCCCTTTTTTAGGTATATTTTCACGAAATTCACGCAATTTGTGCAAAAGCCATATTTTTTATCCACAATTTTGGTTTTTTCTTTGTGGGTTTCCCACATTTGTCCACAAAAGCGGTTTTTTTGCCCTTTTTGAGGGAATGTATAAATTCATATTTTTATGTTTTTTGTATATTTTTTAGGGGTTATCCACAAAAATGTGGAGAACTTTTCGTAAAAAGGCGGGCTTTTGTTCTTTTTTACCTTTTTATTGTCGATAATTGTAAAAAAATACCACTTTTCGTCGAATTTCAAGGGGCGAAAAGTGGCTTTTGGGTCTTTAAGTTGTCGTTATGAGATGAATATCCCGAATATACCGATAATCGGGTTGTAGTCGTACATGAAGTTGAGAATAAGGCACTGATCGAAGAACTCGTTAATCGACGGCGCCGCTAAGGCGAGCAGGGACAACAGCGCAAGCGCCGCATACGTGCACACCAGCACCTTCGATACCCCGACCAAAAGCCCCAAAATTCGGTTGGCTTTGTCGACGAAGGTGATGGATTCCGCCGCGTTTTCGAGGGCGTTCTTCAAAAGCAAGAAGGAAAGTTTGACGATTAAGAAGATGAGTACGGCGCAGATGGAAAGAATGATGAACTGCGCCAAGATCCCACCCACGAGCATAGCAAGCGTCGTACCTTCCGCGACGCTACCCGTTGCGATAAGGGGTGCTACTTTGTCGTAGATAAAGGAAGGTAGCCCTAACGAGCCCAACTGTTCCAAGGGGATAACGGATACGTCGATGTTCATTCCCTGCACCCCCGCGAAAGCGTTGGACAGCCCCTCGGCTATGACCCCTTCCAGCCCGAATAGCCCGAAAGTAATCACCTGCAACCCTTTGGCTAAAAGCAAGGCGAGAATAACCGAAACAGCCGTCGACACAAAGAAGACGAACACGCTGATAAACCCTCGTTTTGCGTCGATAAAACCGAATATCGCCAGCGCAATCACCAAGCCTATATCCAAAATATAGACCCAATTAAATTGTGCAATGCACAGTTGCAGCATGCGACGACTCCTTTTTTACGGTTTATTCCTATAACTTAGATATTATACCATAAAAAGCGGCTGATTTCAAGGATTTTTTGCTTTTTCTTCCGCCGTAGTATATCTTCTCCACTTTTCGGCAATGATAAACGGTGTTTTTTAAGGAGGCGTTATGGATTTTTCTTTCAATATATACAATAAGCACGCGGAGGACGGGCTGACGATGGCGATTGACAAACTGCTCACCTCGCCCGCGCTTATCAAAAGACGGGGCGCAGAGGTAGATTTTTCGATGCCGCCTATCGTCGTGTGCATCGGTAGCGACCTTGCCATCGGCGACAGCCTCGGCCCTATCGTCGGGTCCATGCTCGCCTATAAGACGCAGGGGCTTAGCGTATTCCTTTACGGTACCCTCTCCTCGCCCGTCACCGCAAAAGATATCCGCTACCTTCGACAATTCCTCAAAGAAACGCATCCTGGGCGAGCGGTGATTGCCGTCGACGCCGCCGTGGGGGAGAACGGGGATATCGGGCTGATAAAAGGCTACGACACCCCTCTCGCCCCTGGCAGTGGCGCAGGTAAAAAACTGGGCGCCGTCGGGGATATATCCGTGATGGGAATCGTCGCGGAAAAATCGGTGGGCAATTACGGATTGCTCAATACCACCCGCCTCAACCTCGTCTATACGATGGCGGAGATTATCTCCTCCTCCCTCTCCGCCGTACTATGGGAAAAATATGCCTTTACGAGAAAGGAAAAAACCATCGTATAAATAAGTTGACACGCGGATAGAAAAATGGTACACTATTAGGCGAGGAAGGTTTTCGGTAAACACTTCCGTATAAAAAAACCGAGGTACAATAGATGAAAGGATTTTCCGCGAAAATACTTTGCCGCGCTGGCGTTATCGCCGCCCTCTACGTGGCGCTCACCTACGCTTTTATGCCCTTTGCCTACGGCCCGTTGCAGATCCGTCCGGCAGAGGCGCTTTGCATTTTACCCCTCTTTTTCGCCGAGGCGATTCCCGCGCTTTACGTCGGCTGTATGCTCGCGAATATCCTTGGTGGGTACGGGGTTGCCGATATCTTTATAGGGTCAGCCATCACGCTGGTGGCGGCAGTCGGCACCCGTTATCTTGGCGGACTGCTAAAAAAATGCTGGGCTAAGATGTGCGTCGGCGGTATCTTCCCCGTCCTTTTGAACGCAACGCTTTTGCCCTTTATCTTTCTTTTTATGTCGACGGCTGGCGACGCCCCGTCCGCGACGCTGTATTTCGTCTATTTTGGCGAACTTTTCCTCACACAGACGGTATGGGTGTACGGATTAGGCGCACCCATGTA
>JAFVXN010000154.1 GCA_017501125.1 Clostridia bacterium | reverse complement strand
TTTCGAAACCTTGATTAAGGCGTGGAATATGGGTGTGGACGCCGTGATTTTGCAAGACGTAGCGTTGGGGTCATATATCCACGAAAGACGCCCAGAGATATGTCTACATCTTAGCACGCAAGCGGGCGTATGCAATCTTTCGGGGGCTGAATTTGCAAAAAATTGCGGCTTTTCGCGTGTGATTTTGGCACGTGAAACGCCGATTGCCGAGATTGAAAAAATAGCCGGCGTTATTGAGACGGAGGTTTTTGTACAAGGTGCACTGTGTACTTGTTTTTCAGGGCAATGCTACTTTTCCTCCTTTATAGGTGGCAACAGTGGCAATCGCGGTAGATGTAAGCAACCTTGCAGAAAAAAATATACGTTCAATCGTAGCGGATATGACGAGCCCGCCTATGCGATTTCGCTTGCCGATTTATGCGTAGGGGATCAAATTGACCGCTTGAAAAAGGCTGGCGTGTCCTCGTTTAAGATAGAGGGGCGTATGCGCAGGGCAGAATACGTCGCGGCGGCGACCTCCTATTATCGTAATTTGTTGGACGGCAAACAAGCGGATCTCTCCGCGCTGAAACGGACGTACAATCGTGGCAATTACACCAAGGGGCTGGGTTTTGGGCAGGACAAGACTTTCTTATCCAACCACATACAAGGACATTTGGGCGAAAAAGTTGGGACGGTCAAAGTTGAAAACAAGCAGTATTTCGTCCAGTCCGCGTATCCTGCCGTGACGGGCGACGCCTTTAAGGTGTTGCGAAAAGGAAAAGAGATAGGCGGAGCCTTTTTTGCAAAAAGCGCTATGCGCGGATTTTATATCAATTCTTCCACGAGACTTTGCGCTGGAGATAGCGTTTTCGTGACGACGGATACGGCGCTCAACGCAAGGCTTTTATCTGCGCGAAAAAGGGTAAAATTGCCCGTTTACTTGACTTTTGTAGAGGGTGAAAGGGCGCGTGCAGTTTGTGATGACGTGGAGGTATATTCCGATTTTCTCTTAGAGTCCGCCCGTAGTAAACCGCTGACGAAAGAGCAGATTGAAGATTGTTTTTTAAAAGTGGACGGGTTGCCGATTGATGCGGATATCGTAGTCGATTTGCACGGGGAAATATTCTTGCCGAAGTCGCAACTCAACGAATTCCGCCGTAGTTTTTATGCAAAAATCGTCGAAAAACGGCTGCAAAAAAGGAGTGTCGAGCCTCTTTTCGTTGAAAGGTATGCTTTGCCGAATTCAGCCAAAAAAGCGGGCGTGAAAGCGGTAATTGCGCGAGATTTTTCTGCGCTTTCTAAGATTGATATAGCCATTTATAAGCCCGACGATTATTCAAAAGCCTTGCCGATAAATTTTTTGGAAGGGGGCTTTGAAAAATATTTGTATTGTCCTGCCTTTTGCACGGAAGACGAGTTGCAAGATATCGTAAATCTCGTGAAAGAAAAGGGTCTAAACGGAATCTATGCGGAGAATTTTGCGGCGATTAAAAAAGCAAAAGATTGTGAGGTGGATTGTTTCGTCGGGACGGGACTGAACGTGACGAATCATATTTTTGCCGAGGCTTTGCAAGATTGTCCGCAGGTGAAATATTTTGCCCTTTCAAAGGAACTTTCTTTGAAGGAAAGCAAAGATTTGTCGGCGTTTGATAAGGCGGTCGTGTTGGTCGGTGGCGACTTAAAATTGATGGATCTTTGCTATTGTCCCTTTGAAAAGACTTGCAACGTTTGCGATAAGAAGTGGACGTACGTGATGACGGACGAGCAGGGCAGAGAATTCCCCGTTCGGCGGTACGTCTTAGGCGGCAGGTGTCGATTTGAGGTGTACAACAGCGCAAGATTGATTGCGGTAGCGAATAGTGGTGGTTTGGCTGATTATTCGATAACGGCAGATATAGAAAAGGCGTTCGAAGCCTTTTCAGACGAAGAAAAACAAAAGCGATTGCAAAAAAATTATACCTTTGGGCACGCTAAAAACGGAGTTTTGTAGATATGAACGCATCGGCGATAGAAAAAACGGAATTGAATAAGATTTTGTCGCACGTTTCGGCTTACGCTTCGACGGAAGGAGGCAAGCGTTTCGTCGCACAAAAAACGCCTTCGTCCGTGCTTGCTGACGTCAAAAAGCAATTGCAATCGACGGGCGAAGGGATAAAACTGCTCTTTGAATACGGGCTTAGTAAAATCGAATATTTTCAACCGATAGGCGACGAACTGGGGCGTGCAAAAAAGGGCGCGTCGTTGTCTCTAGCGGAACTTCTAAACATAGCCGCACTGTTGCGTTCGACTCGTATTGCCTATGCTTCGTTGTCGGGTATAGAAGACGATGAAATCACTCGCTTAAAAGAATACGCAAGTCGGTTGTATTTTGACGAGAATTTAGAAAAGGATATTGCGGACAAAATTGTCAGCGAAACGGAACTGAAAGATACCGCCAGTGAAAAATTGTATCTTTTGCGTAGAGAAATTCGCTCTCTTAACGAGCGGATTAAGACGCGTTTGGGCGAATATTTGACGGGAAAAGAGGGGAAATATCTACAAGACGGTATCGTGACGATGCGTGCTAATCGCTACGTTTTGCCGGTCCGAGCCGAGTATAAGCGGAGCATCAAAGGGTTTATCCACGACAGATCGGCTAGTGGTGCAACTTTTTTTATCGAGCCCGAAGAAGTGCTCGAAATGAACAACGAATTGAGAAGCATTACGTTGGAAGAAAAAGAAGAGGTGGCAAGAATTATTGCCGCGCTCTCCTTGCGCGTCGGGCAAATGGCGGACGATTTAGCGACGGATATTGAGGTTTTGACGGAGATTGACGCATGTTATGCGTGTGCGCAATATGCGTATAAGACTCAATCTGTTATGCCTAGTGTCAATCAAAAAGGGAACGTCTTGATAGACGCAGGACGTCATCCTTTGATTGATAAGTCAAAGGTTGTTCCCGTGTCGTTGCGCCTTGGCGGCGATATGAAATTCTTGCTGATTAGCGGTCCTAATACGGGTGGTAAAACGGTCAGTTTGAAGATGGTGGGGCTCTTTTGTATGATGGCGGCGTGCGGCTTGTTTATACCTGCTCGCCGTGCGGATATTGCTTTGTTCGATGAGATTTATTGCGACGTGGGCGATTCGCAAAGCATCGAGAAGAGTTTGTCGACTTTCTCTTCGCATATGCAAAATATTATCGGTATTTTGGAGAAGGCAAACGGCAATTCGTTAGTGTTGATTGACGAACTTGGCGGTGGTACCGATCCGGACGAAGGGCAAGCCTTGGCGAGAGCAGTCATATCTGCACTTTTGCGAAAAGGGGCGAGTGGTGTCGTCACGACGCACTATACTGCTCTCAAGGAATTTGCTTTTGAGAGAGAGGGGATTGAAAACGCGTGTATGGAATTTGACGCCGACACTTTGCAGCCCCTTTACGTGATGAATATCGGCTTGCCAGGAAGCAGCAACGCGCTGTCCATTTGTAGACGACTTGGGCTGCCCAACGAGGTGTTGCAAGAGGCGTTGGACGCCTTATCGCCCGATGCGAAGAAGTTTGAAAACATCGTAAGAAGTGCGGAAGAAAGTCGCGTTCAAGCAGAGGCGG
>JAFVXN010000153.1 GCA_017501125.1 Clostridia bacterium | reverse complement strand
TCTGGATGAAACGACGATAGCAGTCCCACGCCCAACGGGGGTTGCCCGATTTGGTAGCGATGGTGTTGACGACCTCTTCGTTGAGACCAAGGTTCAAGATGGTGTCCATCATGCCAGGCATGGATGCACGCGCACCAGAACGTACGGATACGAGCAAGGGGTTTTCCTTGTCGCCGAATTTCTTACCGCAGATTTCTTCCATCTTGTCGATGTATTCCATAATTTCTGCTTGAATGTCAGCGTTGATTTGTCTGCCGTCTTCGTAATACTGCGTGCACGCTTCGGTGGAAATCGTGAAACCTTGAGGTACGGGAAGACCGATGTTGGTCATTTCCGCAAGGTTAGCACCTTTACCGCCGAGGATTTCACGCATTTTTGCATTACCTTCTTTGAAGAGATAGCAATACTTTTTAGCCATAAATATAATTCCTCCAAGTGATTTTTTCCTAGTTAATCGTGGGTCGCGCGCTACGTCGCGCGTCAATATTGACACGCAGGCGCATTGACCACCGCCTTTTATTTTAATATAAAAGCGAAAAAATAGCAATCGTTTGCATATCCTTTTTCAACATTTTTTCGCGATTTTGCCATTTTTTTAGCCTTTCTTCTCTTTTTCTTAGAAAAAGAAAATACGGGAGACGTTTTCCCTCCCCCGCATTTTTACACGCTTTATTTTTCAGTCTTTTGCCGCTCGGTTCCTTCCGCGCCCTCGTCCCCGCGCCCTTTGCCGTTTCGCCCGTTGATTTTTGCCTTTATCTTTTCAGCCAGCAACCGATGCGGTTTTCTTCCGTACATACCGACGAGGAACATGATCACGGCGGCAATCGAGAGCGCAAGCAAATACAGACACATATTGCCAAACCAGCCAATCGACGCCTCGATATCGTGGAACACGGCGAGAGGCGTTGACAGATAGGGACTGATGTAAAAGAGAAAGGTCGGCTTATCTTGGAAGATGACGTTGAGTATCTGCGCTAAACCACAAAGGGTAAAGAACGCCGCCATACTCAAAAACCAATCCTTCCAACCCTTACACGCACGCCCGCTTGCCACCAGATACATACCCAAAAAGACCAGCAGCAGGTGGGAGATATAGCCGTTGACGGATAAAATCACGTACTCAAAGGAAAGCCCAGACCTTTCGATTATCGAGACGAACCCGCCAAATAGATTGTAGGTCGCCAAGCAATTATACACGGCGCGCTTGACAGGGTTATCCTTCATAAAGGCAAAAATTAAACATAAGTAAATGGGCGCGTCACAAAGTTGGAAAGGGAACAACCACCACTGATAATGGACGCCGTCGCCAAGGTAAAAAAACCAGAACAACTGATCGCACGTTTCAAAAAGCAACAGCGCGACGCCACACGCAAAAACTATCCATTTCGCCTGTTTGTCCGTCGTTTTTCTAAGCAACCACGCCCCAACGACGCAGGCTATCAGCCCAAAAATCAAAAAACACAGATGCCACGCGCCACCAAAAGCAGGCTTTTCCATCGTCCACGCAACGTTTGCAAAAAATTCTTTCATCTTTCTTTCGCTCCTTACGGCTTACCCTTTCGCCGTCTTATCGCAAAATCGTCAAAATTGCGTCCATTATACCCTCCCCTTTGAGGATTGTCAAGCGTTTTTCCGCAAATTATTTATTTTCTAAACATTATCGTCCTTCTATACAAAGACGCAGCGCCTGTGCGCTGCGTCCTTTCTTAACGCGCCGTTAACGCGTCCTTACATATTGAAAAATGCTTTTTCGCCAGAGAGCAAATTCTCGTCCAGCGTCCACTCGCCGTCCTTTTGAACAAGCCCAAAGCGGCACTCTTTGGCGAGTTCGAAAAGTTCGTCGCCGTCGTAGCCGACGAAACTATCGCTCATATCGTCCAACATCTTTTTCGCCCCATCGCTAAATCGGGACGTCGTCACGTACACCCCTCTGCCGTTGCCTTTGCCTTCTTTCCTGAGGCGATAGGTGACCGCGCCGATAAATTGCTGTAAAAGGGTCTCGCCCACCATCCATTTTTCGTCCGTCGGCTCCCAGTTCTTCGCCTGAATATACAGCGTTTCCCTAAAGCCAAGGCGGTCGGTCAATACGATTTCGCCGTCGATACCGCCGTCGTTTTCGCCGCCGCTAATCCTGAGTCCTTCCAGCCTTCTTCCGTTGCTCTGCGCGTAGCGCTGTAAAAGGTACACGGCGTAATACTCTAGATACGCACCGCCGTGAGAGCGGATTTTCTTTAAGAATTTTTCCTTGAGTTTGTCTTGCGGTTTGGCTTTTGCCGTCGCGGTACGCACGGTCTTTTCCGTCGCCTTTTTGACGGGCTTTTTCTCCGCCTTTACAGGCGCGTCTTCCGTCTTCTCCTCCGCCTTCTTTTGCGCAGATTTTTCTATCTTTTTCTCACCCAAAATCGCGCTTAAGTCGAACACGGGTGCCAGTTTCGCCTCGGGCACGGGTACGGGTAAATGCTCCTCTTTGACGGGGGCAGGTACGGGTTCTTCCGCTTTTTCCTCCACCGTAGCGTCCTTTTCAGCGGGTTTTTCCAGCGTCATCTCGCCACGCACGAGGAAGATTTCTTTTGCTTGTTCCATCAACGTGATGACGGACCCCACCCTGCCTTTTACGTCGTTGACGTTGGCGTTTTCCTCGGCAGGGAATCTCTCCACGTACAGTTTCGACGCCTCGTCTATTAGTTTTGTACGACGCATCGTCGCCCCTTGCAGCAACTCTTTAACGACGCCTTTTACCGCGTCTTTTTTCTCTTGACGGGTGAGTTCGTGTTTTTCATCCGCGGGCTTTTCTTCCGCCTTTTGCACCTGTTCTTTTTCTAAAGGTGCTTCCGTTTTTTCCGCCTTTTTGGTGCGAGGCTTTCTCGGTTTTTTCGCCTGTTGTTCCGTCTCTTTTTGCGCCGTCGTTTCTTCGGCTACTTCCACTACCGCCTCGACGGTTTCGGGGACGGACGCCCCCTCGGCGATGGGTTCAACGGCGGGCTTTTCCGCCTTCTTTGCGCGAGGTTTTCTCGTCGCTTTTTTGGGTTTGTCCTCGACTACGGCGATCTCTACCGCCGTCGCCTGCGTCTCTTGTTCTTTTGCTTTTTTGCTTACTCTTTTTTTCTTTACTTCCTTTTCCATACGTTTTTAGGAGTGGGCAACTCTCACTTTTACGCCCCTAAGACGAAAAGATTGCGGTGTCTCGCTATCGCCGCCTTTTCGCCCGTCCGTCAGCCTTCGTACAACCGAAGAAAATCTTCCAGACAAGTCGCGTTGAAATCCAGCCTCGTCGCCAAAAACGTCTTGATGAGTTTTACGGCGCGACGCCCACCACCTTCTATCTCGTGCTCCTTATAATCGAGCCCACTACACTTACGCAAAAAATGATAGGTCGAAAGGCTGGCACGCACCCCGTCCGAGCAGGATTCGTGGCAAAAACAGCCCCCCGAAAAATCAAAATACGGCTTGTCGCCAAGGTCCTCGTCGCAGTAGCCACACCCGTCGAGATTAATCCCGTAGCCCGACGATTGCAGGGCGTAGAGAAGGAATTCGACAAGGGGCTCCGCAGGGTCACCCTCGCCGTAGGCGAGACCCTTGAGTGCCTGCACGAGCGCCACGAAGACACCGTCCGCTTTTTCTTCCTCGCCCAAAAGGGCGTACGCGGTGGTCAGGGCGGCGCTTGCCGCATAATAGCGCGCTATGTCCGTGCGCAAGGGGTAAAATCCGTCGTATAAGTACGCGGTCTTCACCGTATACTTATCCCCTTTTTGCACCAAGACGTACTCCGCAAAGCAAAAGGGTTGGGAGGCAAAGGCAAGGCGCGCGCCCTTTTTGCGCACCCCTTTGATCCCCACCGTCAGTTTGCCTTTTTCGGCGGTAAAAAGAGTCAGCAATCTGTCGCTTTCGTTATAATCAATTGATCGTAATACGATTCCGTTGCTCTTAATCTCCATCTCTTTCCGCCTTCGTTTTGCGCTATTTGTTCAGTAAGTCGTAATATAGTAGATAATAGGTGATTTTGCCCGTTTTTTCAAAGTTTTTCCACGCGAGTTCCGCCGCGCCGTCCGCCTTTTTCTTGTCACGCATCGCTTTCTCCCCCTTCCTTTTACAGTTTGGGAAGGGCAGAAAAAATTATGCAAAAAGGCGGGCTTTCGCCACGGTTGGAAAACCTTTGGTTTTCGGGCTATTTTTTATAATTTAATAGTGGTTCGCAATATACGCGAACGCCTTTGACGGGAACGTACTAACCGTCCTGCCCTCTTCTTTTTAGAGCCGAGCAGGTCAAGGAGCGCGAGTATTTTTGCAAGGAGTGTACTTAAGCGTACACGACTAAAAAAACACGGAGCGCAACGCTGAGATGCGACGGCTATGGAAAGAAGATTAATCGTCTTGAGGTTTTTCGTAGCCGTATTCCCTCAAAAGATTTGGCCTGTCGCGCCAGTCCTCTTTGACTTTTACGTAGGTCGTCAAAAAGACTTTGGCGTCTAAAAATTTTTCCATCGCTTGGCGGGCAAAAGAGGAGACCTCTTTAATCGCCCTACCCTGCTTTCCTATGAGGATTGCCTTATGCGCCGCCTTTTCGCAGACGATGTCAAGGTTGATATCGTACACGCCGTTGTCCTGCAACGCAAAGGTGTTGATGACGATGGCGACGCCGTGCGGAATTTCCTTATCGTATTTGAGCAAAATTTTCTCGCGCATAATCTCCGCGATCATAAATTTTTCGCTCTTGTCCGACACGATATCCTCTTCAAAAACCTTGTCTTGCACGGGCATCTGCGCCACTAAGAACTCCTTCAAAGCGCGCATATTCGTCCCCTTCCTTGCCGAGACGGGGAAAAGGTCGACGTCCATATCGTTGTCGACGAACTGCGCCGCCGCCAAGGGAATATTCTCCTTGGGCATAATGTCGATTTTCGTGAACGCTACCGCCATGGGAATCCCCAGCGCGCGGTATTTTTTCATCAGGTCGAAATCTTCCTCGTCCACGCCGTTGTGTCCGTCGACTACGTAGAGGATAAAATCCACCGATTTTGCGCTGACCTCCGTCGTCTTCATCATCATATCGGTGAGCGCGTTGCGCGCCTTGTAAAGCCCTGGCGTGTCCACGAAGACGATTTGATAATCCGCCTCCGTCAATACGCCGAGTATCCTATCCCTCGTCGTCTGGGGTTTGGGGGAGACGATAGACACCTTTTCCCCCACCAGCACGTTAATCAACGTACTCTTGCCTGCGTTGGCTTTACCGATAACCGCAATATACCCGCTCCTCATACTTCTTCCTCTCTCGTCACGCCGATTTTCCTAAGCGCGCTCTCTTCTTTTTCTCTCATCTCCGCCTTGTCGCTATCCGTCATATGGTCGTACCCAAGACAATGCATAACGCCGTGCGTAATCAGGTAGAACAACTCCCTTTCGTAGGGGTGGCCGTATTCCTCCGCCTGTCTTTTGGCGACCTCCGTGCATACCGCGATACTGCCGATTAATATCCTGCCTTTCTCGTCCAAATCGAGCAAATGCTCCTTCTTTTTAAGGGCTACTCCCTTAATTCCGTCCATCGTGGGATAGGATAAGACGTCCGTCACCTTGTCTATCCCGCGCGTGGAAAGGTTGAGCGAGCGAATCTCCTCTTCGCCTACGAACACGACCTCCACGGCAAGGGGCGCATCTGCCTCCACCACGCCGTCGAAAGCCTCTTGCAACAGGGCCTTGTCCTTGCGGGAAAGCCCCTCTTCACAGTTGATATAAAAGGATTTTCTCATTCGTTTTCCCCTTCCGTTTTGCCGTCTTTGTTGCGCTTGTATCTCAGCCCAGGATAACTTACCCTGTGGTGGTATACCCCCGTCAGCGTATCGACGAGCGTACGACGGATGGTCGCAAGGTCGGACATAGTAATCGCGCACTCGCTAAACTGCTCGAATTCCATACGCTCCTCGATGATTTTGCGCACCGCTTCCTCTACCGTGTCTTGGTTGCGGACGGGCAGGGCGCGCACCGTCGCCTCCGCCGCGTCGGCAATCATAATGATGGCGGCGATACGGGTCTGGGGCTTGGGTCCTGCGTAGGAGAAGTCCTCGATGTTCAACTCCCCGTCCGTCATCTTCAACGCCTTTGCGTAGAAATAGCGAATGGGCAGGGTGCCGTGGTGTTGTACGGCGACGTCCGCAAAGAACTGCGGCAAGTGGTGACTGCGGATTAACTCGTACCCGTCCTGCGCGTGGGAGCGAATAATATCCGCGGAAAGTTCGGGCGTCAATTCGTCGTGCAGGTTATAATCCCCTTGGTTTTCCGTGAAATACTCGGGCTGGTGCAACTTACCCACGTCGTGGTAATACGCCGCCGCCCGCGCCAAATCGGCGTTCTCACCCAGCGCCGACGCGCACGACTCGGCAAGTTGTGCCACGGAGACGGAGTGATTAAAGGTGCCAGGCGCCTCCTCACGCAATTTTTTGAGCAACTTCGCGTCGTGCCCCGTCAGTTCCCTAAGCCTATATATCGTCAAGCAATTGAACATCCACTCAAAGATAGGCAACAGCGTCAAGAAGAGTACGACGGACAAAATCGCGCCGAACAAACCGTACCCTATCTTTACGAAGATATATTCTGCCGTGGGCAGGGGCACGCTTTCCACAGGAGAGACGAATTGCGTCACCTCCAACAACACGATAACGAAGGTAATGGGGATAATGATGATAAACCCGACTAAAATAATGCGGAAACGGGTCTTTGCCAAAAAGCACGCGAAGATTGCCACGATGCCCGCCGTAAAGGAAATGAGCAAGGACGCGTAAATTTCCCCCGACGTATGCACGCCCGCCGCGTTGTCTAACACGTAGATAATCAGCGACGTCACCACCACCATAAACGGCGCCGTCTTTCTCCCCAACAGGGCGTAGGTCAACAGCGCGCCGAGGGCTACGGGACGCATGTAGACGGTCTTGATACTCAACCCGTCGGACATACCCGCCTTGCCCATCGCAAAGGACACGAAAATCTGTAATGCCAGCACGATAAAAAGTACGGATATCTTCTTCGCGCTCGCCAACACTTCCCTATCTTCGAAAAAGAGGTAGACGTACGTGATGACCGTCAACAGGAACAGCGCGCACAGCGCGTATAAATATTCCGGCCCCTTTTCGGGAAATACGCTGGACAAATTCGTCAGTTTGTCATACGTCAGCAACAGGAAACCGATCAGGGCAAGCATCACGAAATAGACGAGGAAGAGGATAATACTCCCCGCTACCTTTTGCTTGCTCCATTGTGCATTTTTTATCTTCATCTTTCGTCCCTCTCCTTGCGCGTTTGTTTAGGCTTGTCTTCCGCCTTTTCGTAGGCGCGAATAATACGCATAACCAGCGGATGTCTTACGACGTCTTGCGCCGTCAACCGCCTCACCGCTATCCCTTCGACGCCCTCTAAAATATTCACCGCGTCCAAAAGTCCGCTCTCTTTTCCGTCGGGCAAGTCCATCTGCGTGACGTCGCCCGTCACCACCACCTTGCTCCCTTCCCCCATACGGGTCAGGAACATCTTCATCTGCTCCTTCGTCGTGTTCTGCGCCTCGTCCAAGATGATGAAGGCGTTGGACAGCGTCCTACCGCGCATGTATGCGAGGGGCGCAACCTCTATTATCTGCCTTTCCATTAGTTTCGTGTAGTTCTCTACCCCGAACATCTCTTGCAAAGCGTCGTACAGCGGCCGCAAATACGGGTCCACTTTCTCCTGTAAATCCCCTGGCAAAAAGCCGAGTTTTTCGCCTGCCTCCACCGCAGGTCTCGTCAGGATAATTTTCTCCACCTGCTTGCTCTTGAACGCGGACACCGCCATACCTACGGCAAGATACGTCTTACCCATACCCGCAGGTCCCACGCCGAAGGTGACGGAATGGTTTTTGATGGCGTCGACGTATTCCTTTTGCCCCATCGTCTTGCACTTGACTTGCCTGCCCCGTGCCGTGACCGCTACGACCCCCGAAGTCAGGCTGGTGATGTCTTGCGCCCTGCCCTCTTTGGCAAGTTCGATACAATACGACGTCCTACCAAAATCAATCGCCTCGCCCGTATCGGCAAGTTTAGACAGCGCACCCAGCACCTGCACGGCGACGTCGACGGCGTGTTCTTCACCGCTTACGACGACGCTTACCCCGTCCACGTAGGCGACGACGGACAATTCCCGACACAGCGCGTTGAGGTTTTCGTCAAACGCACCCAAGATTTTGGACAGTTTTTCCAGCGAACCTATCTCTACCGTCTGCTTGTTCTTCATCACTTACTCCTTCGTTTTTCCTTATATTCGTATCCGTTGCGTCCATTCGTACTGCAATAGGACGACGTACCCTTCCTTCTTCTTTTCCACCTTGCTTGCGCGCAACTGCGCCCTACTATCTTCCAGCCCCGCCTCCAAATACGCCTTGGCGAAAGCCTCGCCCTCCGTCTCGCACGCATACGCCCTTTCGTACGCACACGCTATCTGCGCGTAGGCGACGACGGGGACCTGACGCCACTCTCCCTGCGAGTTATACACCCGCCCCTCGACCAGCCTTTCGCCGACGGAAACTTCCTCCCCCACCTGTACGATAGGCGTGCCACTGAGCGCGAAAATCTTCGTGATTTTGCCCGCGCGTTGCGCGTACAATTCGCCCGTCTCTACGCCCTCGAAAAAGGCGTTGGTCTTCAGCGTGACGACCAGCGTCGCGCCCGATTTTTTGACCGAACAATAACTGACGCCGTCTAAGGCAAGTAGCCGCGCACAAATCAAATCTTCCTTGCCTGCCTTATACACCGCGTACGTTTTCACGCCGTGCTCTTCCAGTGCGTCGTACACCTGCGCGTGATAGACTTTTGGGGCGTCCACGACCACCTTGAGCACCAACTTATCCCCCGAAAAGAGGAGTAAAGCAAAGCATATCGCACCCACCAAAACGCCGACGTTGCGACGGAAAAACTCCACCGCCTTCAACGTGCCTCTTGCAGGCAATCTTTCCACGAAATACACGCCGTAGGCACCAGAGCCTGCGCGCGGATATACCTCGAACACCTTTTTTATATCTCTTTTTTGGACGGAGAATTCTATCGTCTTCGCATCCGTCTTTAAGGCGTCGTAGACGGCTATTTTTTGCCTCGTGAGTCGAGAGAGGGCGCGCTCTGGGCAGGTGCCCGTCAAACGGATCCTTTCCCTCATCCTTTTCCGCCTCCAGTCTCCACCTTCAGCGCGGTGATTTTGCCACCGATATACAAATCCCCGTCGGCGTATTTTTTGACCGTCAACTGACGACCCGTCACCTGTACCTCCCCTTTTAGGGTGCGCACACATATCTCCTCAGGCGAGAATTTTACAAGAGTTTTTACCCCTTGAAAGTATCCCTCGCCGTCAGGTTTCCATACGCAGCGCGCGCCGGCAAGGCTCTCGTCCGCGCCACCGAATATTTCGTCAAACAATCGCATATTACGCCCATCCTCTCCTTCTACTATATGTGGAAAGGGGGCTTGGTTATGCGCCTTTTAAGCGCCGACGATATGCGTCAAATCGTCTCGACTAACCTCTCTATCCTCCGTCTTGCACACGATTGTGAGCGCGTCCCCTGCGTGCAGAAGCGTCTTCCCTTCGGGCAGGACGGATTTCCCGTCGCGAAGAATGGTCACGACGCGCGCGTTAGAGGGCCAAAGCACCGTTTTAATCTCTCGCTTATCCGCAAGGCTGCCTTCCGCCACGACGACCTCAAAGGTCTCCTCTTTGAGCGCTTCGTGTAATTTTTCTTCCTGCTCGTATATTTCCAGCAACTCTTCGTAGATGCCGTCCGTACGCGCTACGTTGCCGATGAGATAGCCGATAGACACGCCGATAACGACGGGGAGCAAGGGAGTAAAACTCCCCGTGAACTCACACACCATAATAATCGCGGTCAACGGCGCCTTTACCACCGTCGCAAAGAAGGTCGCCATACAAATCAGGACGAGCAGGTCGCAAAATTGCGGGTCCATACCCAGTGCAACCCAGCCTTGATTGAGCGCCGCGCCGATACATGCACCCACGGCGATAATGGGCACGAATATCCCACAGGGAATCCCTGCCCCGACGTTTGCACAGGTCGCAATCCACCTCAGCAACACGACGATAATCAACACCCATACGAGGGGCATACCGAACAGGGAGGGACTGTGACTGGATTTCGTCGCCAAACTTTCGATTAAGTGATGACCGCTACCCATTGCGTCCGCGGCAAACAGCGAAATCCCGCCGCCTATCAATACGGCGATTGCAATCCTGACGACGTCCTGCCAATAACTGCTCTTGATAGAAATTTTGTGGAAGAGTTTTCTCGCGCCTATTACCCCTTTATACGCCAACACGCCGAGCACGCTACAAACGATCGCAGAGCCCAACACGAAGAGGTAATTGATTAAAGGCATCGTCTGGGTAGGCATGGTAAACATCGTAAACGACGGGCCCAAATTCTCCTTCAAACCCATGCCGAAAAAGAGCAAACTGCGCGTAAACACCGCAAAGACGACGGAGGCAAACGCCGTGATAAACACCTCGGGCGTAAACCGCTTATGCGCCTCCTCGAAGGCGAAGACGATACCCGTAAGCGGTGCGTTGGACGCCACGGCAAGACCTGCGCAAGCGCCACCCGTCACCTGATATCTCCGCACCATAAAATTGCGGCGAAGGCCGCTACTAACCCCGTCGCCCAACGCGCCGCCGATGAGGATACTACTCCCCTCGGAGCCGATGGACAAACCCATAAACACCTCGACCAGCGTGACGGCGAACATCAACGTCGCGTCCCGCCACCAGCGCAGACGGAGCAACCCTCTCGTCGCCCCTTCCGTCACGGGCACGCCGCAACCCTTTATAATCTTCGACGCCTGCACGGCGGAAGTAATCATAAACACGCACACCCCCAGCGCGACAAGCCATACGGGTATCCACGCAGGGTTGTTCCTAATCGCGTCGTAGGCGAACGATGCAAAATTCTCGCTGTAAGTAAACAGCAAATTATAGAAGGTCACGACGACGCCGACGGTGATACCCGTCACCGCGCCGACCAACAATAATTGTAATGCGTTCCTATACACGCTCTTCCAAGGTTTTCTCTTCATATCTAGCCTTCTTCTTTGGTTATTCCCTTTTATATACGTCCGTAATACAACTGATGGTACGCGCCGCCTTTTTCCAGCAAACTCTCGTGCGTACCGCTCTCTACCACTCTGCCTTTGTCCATGACCAGTATCATATCCGCGTGCTTAATCGTGGACAATCTATGCGCCACGATAAAGGAAGTCTTCCCCTTCATCAGCCTAGCGAAAGCGTCGCTGATTTTCAGTTCCGTACGCGTATCGATAGACGAAGTCGCCTCGTCCAACAGGAGCACGGGCGGATAGGTGAGCATAATACGCGCGATACAAAGCAACTGCTTTTGTCCTTCAGACAAACTACCGCCGTCTTCACCCAGCGTCGTATCGTACCCGTCCGCAAGCCTCTTGATAAATCCGTGCGCGTGTGCGGCTTTTGCCGCCGCCACGATTTCCTCGTCCGTCGCCGTCGGCTTACCGAGACGGATATTCTCTTTCACCGTCCCCTTTTTCAGCCACGTCTCCTGCAAGACCATACCGTACCCTTCGCGAAGGGATTTTCTCGTCACGGTGCGGATGTCTTTGCCGTCCATCGTCACCCTGCCGCCGTCCACGTCGTAAAAGCGCATCAACAGATTGATGAGCGTCGTCTTGCCACTGCCCGTGCGCCCGACGATTGCCACCCGTTGCCCCTGCGCTACCCGCAAGGACAAATTCTCAATCAACGGCGTCTCTTTGTCGTAAGAAAAGTCCACGTTTTCCAGCGCCACGACCCCTTGCACGTCCGTCAAAGCCGTGCAATCCTCGTCGCAAGGCTCCTCTTCCTCGTCAATCAATTCGAACAGTCTCGTCGCGCACGCGAGCGCACCTTTGAGTTCCGCCACGACGCCCGAGATTTCGTTGAACGGCTTGGCGTATTGCCCAGAATAGGAGAGGAATTTCGTCAATCCACCGACGGTAAAGTTGCCCGTCACGACGAACAATCCGCCAAGGAGTGCCACCAGCGCGTAGACGATATTGTTGATAAGTCGCGTCGAAGGGTTGGTCAACGAGGAATAGAAGGTCGCCTTCATCGTCGCCTTTTCCAACCGCCCGTTCACCTCTTCGAATTTCGCCTGCATCTCGTCCTCTTGCGAGAACGCTTTGACCGTCTTCAAACCGCTAATCGTCTCTTCCGTAAGGGCGGTTTGTTCCCCACGGATACTCGCTTGGCTTTGGAAAAAGCGGTAGGTGTGCGTCGACACGAACCGTGCAATCAGCAAGGACAACGGCGTGATTAGCACGACGACGAGCCCGATTATCCAGTTGGTAATCAGCATAAAGACGAGAGTCCCGACGATCGTCGTCACGCCCGTGAAAAACTGCGTAAACCCGAGCAATAACCCGTCGGAGAGTTGGTCGGCGTCGGCGATAATCCTCGACACCGTCTCCCCGTGCGGATGCGCGTGTAAATAAGCGAGGGGCATCTTGCCGATTTTGTCAAAGGCGTCCCTGCGCAGGTCGCGCACCATATTGTTGGACAGGCGGTTGTTGCACAGCCCCGATAGGTGGTTGCAGACCGCCGAACCTACCGCGCAGACGAGCACGAGTATCAGGTATCGCCACAACTCCTCCCACATAACGCCGCTATCGACGATACGGTCTATCCCGTCGCCGATAAACACGGGGACGAGCAAGCCGAATCCCACGCCCGCAAAGGCGAAGAAGAGAGACCCTATCAAGGAGAAGGGATATTTTTTTGCATATTTGAGTACGCGACCCAGCGTCGACGGAGATTTCAAAGCCTTTTTCATGCGCTCGCCTCCGTCGTCTGCGAAAGATAGATTTCTCTATATACTTCGCAATCTTTCAACAATTGTTCGTGCGTGCCGAGCCCCACTACCTTGCCGTCGTCCAGCACCAAAATTTTATCGGCGTTTTGCACCGACGAGGTGCGTTGCGACACGATAATCGTCGTCGTGTTCAGCCTCGACAACTCCTTGCGAAGCGCCGCGTCCGTGAGATAATCGAGCGCGGAAAAACTGTCGTCTAAGATGAGAATCTCAGGTTGCCTTGCGAGCGCACGCGCGATAGTTAAGCGTTGTCTTTGCCCGCCTGAAAAATTCCTTCCGCCCTGTTCGACGGGCGCGTCGAGCCCGCCCTTTTCGCGGACGATTTCGTCTGCCTGCGCTATGCGCAGGGCTTCGTATAATTGTTCGTCCGTCGCGTCCGCCTTGCCCCATAAGAGGTTGTCGCGGATACTCCCTTTGAAAAGGGTCGCCTTTTGGGGCACGACACCCACGCGTTCACGCAAAGGCAATTGCATACCCCTTTCGCACACGTCGACGCCGTCCACCAGCACCTGCCCTTCGCAGACGTCGTAAAAATGAGGAATCAAATTGACGAGCGAACTTTTGCCGCTGCCCGTACCGCCGATAATCCCCATCGTCTCGCCTCTATCCAGCGAGAAGGTAATATCGTCCAGCGCCTTTTCGCCCGAGTCGTTGTATCGCAAAGACACCCCTTCAAAGCGGATAAATCCCTCCTTCTTTTCCTGCAGGGTAATCGGCCCGTCAGCGCCGTCTTTGACGATCTCCGTCGGCGTCTTTTCCAGCACCGCCGCGACGCGTTTTCCACTCGCCGCCGCCTTGGCGACCGTGACGATTAGGTTAGCCAGTTTGATGAGTTCTATCAAAATCTGCGACATTAGGTTGTACAGCGCGATTACGCCGCCTTGGGTGAGCGCACCGCCCTCCACGCGGATAGCACCCGTGTAAAGGAGTGCCACGATGCCGAGATTGACGATTACGTAGGTCAAAGGGCTGGTCAACAGCGCAATCCCACCGACGAATTTTCTCTCCTTCGTCAGCCTATCGTTGCGTGCGTTGAACAGGGCGCGTTCCTCCCCTTCGCGGTTGAAGGCACGGAGCACTTTCGCCCCCGACAGGTTCTCCCTCGTCGACAGGGTCACTTCGTCGAGCGCCAACTGCGACTTTTGATAGAGGGGCATACAAATCCCCATCACCGCAAAGACGACGACGGCAAGCACGAGCACCGTAATCCCGAACACGGGAAAGGACTGCGGATCGACGATTAACGCCGTGATAATCGCCCCGAAGACGATAAACGGCGAGCGCAAGAACAGGCGCAAAAAGAGATTGACCCCCGACTGGAACTTGTCCACGTCCCCCGTCATGCGGTTGACGAGGGTACTCGTCCCGATCTCGTCCAAATCCCGATAGGAAAGGGACTGGATTTTCTTGAACATATCCTTGCGAAGGTAGGCAGCCACGCCCGTCGCCGTGCGCGCCGCAAAGTACTGCGCGACGACCGCAAAGGCAAAACCACCTATCCCCATACCGACCAAAATCACGCACATCCATACGATATACGAGATATCTGCGTTGGGGTATCCGCCGTCCACGTAAGCACCCAACCCCACGTCGACGAGGCGCGCGACGATTAGAGGCACCATCAACTCGAAGGTTGCCTCCAACAGTTTGAACAAAGGTCCCAGCACGCTTTGCCATCTATAAGGTTTGAAATACTTAAACAGCGTCTTCATCTTCTCTCGTCTTTCGCATCAAGCGACGCCACGTCGCTTACGGAATCAAAAATTCGTAAATCTCTCTATATTCTCTCAGGCGTACCAATCTTTCCCCGTCGTCCGTAGAGGAAAGTTTTTCGTTGGCTCTATACATACGGCAGGCGTTGACGAATTTGTTGGTGAACACGCCGAACGCCACGAAGGATATCACGAACGTACACACCGCCACAATCGTCGGCGGGATATAACTGCCGTCGCTGACGCGATAATTCATCGTGAAAAAGACGATAGACAGCGCTACCGCCGCCGCCACGACTAAAAAGGTTGCGGCAAAGGGAATCGCCCATTTCTTTACCCGCTTTTTCAGTGCTTTTCTGCGCCTTGCCTGCGCCTTTTCGACCTTTTCCGCCAACTCCTTTTCTTCCTCGTCTATCTCCGCCAACTTTTGACGGAATTTGTCCGCGTAGCGGTTGCGGATAATCTCCACCGCGTCGGCGCCCAAGTCGTATTCCAGATTGACGCTCCCTTCTTCCGCGTATTCTTCCACCAGCGCCTCGGGCTCCTCAAAATCCGCCGTCTTTGCACACCAGTACCCGACGGTCGCTTCCGTCGCCACGGCGTCCATACTAAGCGCCTTTTCGAATTTGAGTTCCGCCGCCTTGAAGGAGCCCGCCTCTAAGAGTTTGTCCCCTTCTTCGCAGATTTTTTCATATTCCGCTCGGCGCGCCGCTGCCGCCTCTTCCTTTTGACGGCGGAGTTTGACCGCCTCCTCGGGAGAAAGCCCTACCAAATCCTCGTCGTCCGCGTCTTCGTCGAACACGGGGAATTCGAAAGCGAGTTCCTCGCCCCCTTCCTCGTCGCCTATCGCCGCGTCCGTCACGTCCACGTATCCGTCTTCCGTCTTTTTCAGCCTCACGCCTCTTCCGTATTCGTCGTCGATAATTCTCTCTTCCATAACTCCCTCTTTTTCCGTTTGTTTTTGACCGTCTTCGTCACGATACAAAGGGCGTCGCCTCGGTATCTACTCTTGGCGTATCTGCAAAATTCCTCGTGTTCGAACAGCGCCATCACGCAACTGCCCGACCCCGTCATCGTCACGCCGAGCGGAGAAAAACTGCTAGCCGCCTCGTACGCCTCCGCTATCTTAGGACACAGCGCCTTTGCAGGGGCGAACAAATCGTTGTGCAAGGCTCGTCCAAGCCCTTCCAAATCCCCTCTCACGTACGCGTCGATCGCGCGCGCAGTTGCGCCCTCGTTTTTGCCAGCGTCCGTCTCGTCCGCTATCGCAAAGCATTGCCGCGTGGAGACGCTCGCCTTCGGGCAAATCAGTAGCAGATGCAAAGGCTCGTCCATGCCCATATAATAGCATCTGTTCCCTCTCCCTTGCATTCTCGCAAAACCGCCGTGGCGCATATACCGCGTATCGCTACCCAGTTCGTCCGCGATTGCGTCCAGCCCTTCCTCGTCGTCTATCTTATACAGCCGCGCCATACCGTTGAGCACGCCCGCAACGTCCGCAGACGATCCGCCTAAACCTGCACCCATCGGGATATTCTTGTCCACGAGGATATCCACCCCGTTGACGTCGTATTTTTCGCAGAATTTTTCCGCCGCTTTCAAGGCGTTGTTCTCCTCGGGGGGGATTTGTTCGCTGCCCATACCGCGCATGCGCACCGAACACAACCCGTCCTTACGCGAGGTCAAGGTCACCACGTCGAAAATATCCACGCTGGCGACGAAGGAATCGAGCAAATGGTACCCCCCTTCCTTGCCGACGATCTCCAGCGTCAAATTGATTTTCGCATACACTTTTTCGATGACCAGCGCCATTTTTTCTACCCCAAAAGGGCGGCGGACAACGCCCGCCGCGTACAGTCTTTCATCTTATTGTAGCACATTTTACTTAAAATATCAATATTTTAAGGAAAAAATCTTGCTTTCTTTATCCCTTTTTCACACTTTTTGCCGATATACGACGATTTTCGTCCCCTCTTGGACAGGGAATTCCACCGTGGGGTTGCTCGCCGTCACTTCCTCAGGCGTCACCCCCATTTTCTTTGCGACCTCCCAGACGCCGTCCCCCTTCTTGGGCAAATAGACGCTAAAAGCGCACGTCTTTTTCGGGATTTCTTCCCCCTCTTCGACCTCTGCGACGTAGTCTGCCTCCACCGTCGAATAGGTGTAAACCGTGAGTTTTAACGTTCCCTCCAACTGCGTCGTTTCCTTGCCGAAATTGCGCACGGACAGCCCCGATACCACGCAATCCACCCGCTCGTTTTCCTTGGCCCCACACTCCAACGCGAACGGCAAAGACAAGGTCACCGACCTATACCCTTCCTCCTCTTTTTTGACGAGGGCTCGCGCCTCTAAAATCCCTTCAATCCCCCCTTCCTTGGGGTTGAGTTCCACCGTAGGCAGACACACGCAAGAGAGAGACCACCCTTCCTCCAACTCCTGACAACTAGCCGTACCTGCTACCCTTATTTCTTCGCTTTTTTGATTGATTAAATACCTGCCTGCCACCTTTTTATGGTGCAAACGCAATTTTTGACAGGGTGAAATGGCGTCTACGCCCATCTCCACACCCTCTTTTTTATAAAGGCTACAATCGGCGAATACGCCGCAGGAGAAGGTGATTTTTGCGCGATTATCTTCCTCGCTCATGTCGATAGACACCTCTGCCCTTCTCACCTCTAAGTCGGCTTTTACCCCGTCTTCCTCGCTACTTTCTTCGCAAGGCAAGGTCGTACGCAAAGGCAAGATACGCTCGTAGCGCACCAACTCGCCGTCCTCTTTCAAGGCGCATACGTCGTAGCAAAGTTCGCCGACGATTTCTATCTCGCCGTCCTTTGCGTGGCAGGCGGTCGCCCTCGCCCACTCCTCGTGTAAAAGCACGTCGACGACCCCGTCCACCGAAAAATCGTCCGTCTCCTCCGTCTCGCCCGATACTGCGGATATCTGCACGATAGGCAACCTCTCTTTTTTGACGACGATTTCCTCACCGCCAGATAAGTATTCCGTCTCCGCCTGCTTATAGATGTCGATGCGTGCGTCGACGACCACGCTCACGTAAGTAGACGCCCCCTCTCGCCGATGCGAAACGCTCTGTACGCTGAATTCGCCTTTGGCGAAACACGCAGGCGCAATCTCCGCGTGCGACGCCTTATGGTAAAATTCCGCACCCCTTTCCGCGCGACAAATACGCTTGCTCCCGTCCTCGTACAAGACGCCGAGTAGCAACTTACCGTCGTATTTGACTTCCCCGTCGGCGCAGACGCATTTGCTCTCGACCACGCGTGCCTGCACCGCCAAGACGGTAGCCATCTCCGCGCCAGGGAAACGGCACTCGACGACCGATTGGGTTTTCACCTGACAAACTTCTCCCGTGTAGCGGTAATTTTCGTATTTTGCTTTGCTCATATCAGTCCTCACTATTTTTTGGATTTCCTTCTATCCTATGACCGTTTCGCGCCGATTATGCCCAGCAAAAAAACGCGAGGCTTGTCGAAAAGCCCCCTTTTTTGTCGAGGGGCGTATATTTGGACCGCCACCCGCCCACACTTTTGGTATGATTAAGCAAACCAGAAATATCCAAGACGTCAAACAAATGGTAAAAGCGTACGACAAACGCAGGGTCGCCGTACGCGTCAATTTGGGCAGGAATAAGATTATGCATTTTTGCGGGGCGGTCAGCGGCGTCTATCCTTCCCTCTTTACCGTCTGCCCAGACGAAAAGGATTTCTTGGGAAAAACCTCCTACTCCTACGCCGACGTCCTTTGCGGTGCCGTCACGCTAAAACCTATCTCGTAAACCGACGATTTTTGCAAGCAAAAAAGCCTACCGCAAGGTAGGCTTTTTATCGTCCTTAAAACCGTCTTGATAAATCAGATCGTGTACGATTAAACCGGACCGTCCGTCCACGGCTCGTCAGGGGTCTTAAACCAACGTGCCTCGTACGTCTTATCTTCCGTGACAGTAATGGTGAGCGTGGCTGATTTCGTCACTTCCTGCCCGTCTAAAAACCACGCCCAAAAATAGTACCCTTCGTTGTCCGTCGCGACCAAAGTGACTATCGTGCCATACTCGTACTCGCCTGCACCCGTCGCATCACCCGCTTTTTCGTTGTTCTTCGTCACGCTGATTCGATATATTTCCGCGCGCCATTTGGCAACCGCCGCCGCTGTCTCCGTCGCAATAAAGACGTAAGTCGCATCTTCGCAAAGAAGCGTCTCTCCGTCGTACCAACCAAGGAATATATACCCCGTATTGGTCGTCGCGGTGAGGACAACCTCCTCCCCTTCCTCGTACTCCCCTGCGCCCGTGACCTCGCCTGCGTGATCGATATTCTTCGTCACGCTGATGACGTATCCGCCGTTCTCGTTAGGCCCTGGGTCTTCGCTGGAAGGCTTGCACGCCGCAAAACAAAACAACGCCGTCAGGCAGGACACTATCAAAATCCAAAATTTTTTCATATCTCCTCCTACGCGTGCTCGCTTTTCCTTATTATATCATATTGCGCGCGCAAAGGCAAGTTTTTACAAGAAAAAAACCAGCCACAAAGGCTGGTTGGAGCGGGAAACGAGATTCGAACCCGCGACATTCACCTTGGCAAGGTGACGCTCTACCACTGAGCTATTCCCGCACGGGATTCAAAAGCCTACTTACTATACCACATCTTTTTCCGCTTGACAAGCGTTTTTTGCCCCGTTTTGGGGATTTTTTATTTTTTTATCCACTTTTCAAAAAAAATTCGCCCGCGCAAGACAATCTTCCAAGAAAAAAGCCTTTATTATTATAAAAATAATAATTGACTGAAAAACGCTTGCTTTTTTAACTTTTAAGGGGTATAATGTTTCAAGATGAAATAATCAAAGAGGTTTTTTACTATGAACGCTTACGACATTATCAAGTTGGTTATGTGGGCAATCACCGTACTTATCTCGTTGTCTACCCTCCACTTCGGTATCTTCGGGATTATCGGTGTCTTCGCCAAGAAAACCTATCCTAAGGCGAAAAATTACCATAAGTTCGGTATCATTATCCCTGCAAGAAACGAAGAATCGGTCGTCGCAGGTCTTATCGAAAGTTGCTACAAGAACGACTATCCTCAGGATATGTTGCACGTCTTCGTAATCGCACACAACTGTACGGATAAGACGGCGGAAGTCGCCAGAAAACTCGGCGCGACCGTCTACGAATACAATAACGAGAACGAAAAGACGATGGGCTACGCTTTCCGTCACTTGTTCTCAAAAATCGAAGAAGATTACGGCACGCAAAATTACGACGGCTTCATCCTCTTTAACGCCGACAACATCTTGTCTAAGAACTACTTTGAGAAGATGAACGACGCGTTCGAGGCGGAAGGTTGCTACAACGTCGTCACCTCGTTTAGAAACTCCAAGAACTTCGGCACCAACTATATGTCGGCTATGTACGGTATCCACTTCGCTACCGGTTGTCGTCTGGAGGCGCGCGGTAGGACGGTCTGCAACTGCTCCACGCGTGTGCAGGGTACGGGCTACGTTATCCCCGCCGATATCGTCAAAGACGGCTGGAAATACGTCACCCTTACCGAGGACTGGGAATTCTCCGCCGACCAGATTATCCAAGGCAGAAAGATTAAGTACTGCGACGAGGCAATCTTCTACGACGAACAACCTACCGATTTCAAGGTTATGTGGCGTCAACGCGTACGTTGGGCAAAAGGACACTTGCTCGTATGCTTGACCAGATGGTGGGACCTTTTCAAAAAGATCTTTTCCCGCAAGAAGGTCGGTCAATACAGCAACCGCGTATCTGCGTTCGACCTTATGGTCAACATCTCCCCCTTGGGTATCATCTATACCGTCCTTTCTATCCTGCAACTTATTTTGACGATTATCGCACCCCTTATCGCACCCGTCGACCCTGCAAACATTTGGATTGATTACGCCGTCTCGCTGTGCTTCTCCTTCGGGTCGGGTGCCGTCGGTGCCTTCTTCCTCGCAATCGCCGTCTTCATCTTGGAACACAAGAGAATCAAGAACGTTCCCCTCGGCGTAAAAATCGGAGCTGTATTCTTCGCCCCTATCTTCCAATTGTTGATTACCCCGATGCAAATCGTGGCACTCTTCTCTAGGAATTTGGAATGGAAGACGATCCCCCACTCCGACCAAACCAACTTCGACCAGTTGAATGTCGTTGAGGGCGCAGAAGAAACCACCCCTGCCGACGAAACGGTAGAAGTAGCAGAGGAATCCGTCGCAGAAGACGCTACGGAAGACGCCGCAAAAGAAAATTAATCGCAATTGTTTAGAGACTGAAAAAACCGTTTATATATAACGTATACGCGCTACGGCGCACAACAATTATCTAAGAGGTGTTTATGAAATACGCATTGAGAGGCATTACCGCCGAAGAACTTTCCTACAGCATGAATCGCATCCAAATTGCCCCCAACACGAAATTCGAGTTGAAACCGCAATTTGCTAGACAAATCCGCAAGGTGAAAGAAAACGACAACTTGTATTTCTTGGTCCTTGAGGTCAAAATCGAAGGTACGGAAGCGGAACCTAAGCCCTTTAACCTGAAGTGCCGTCTCGTCGGTGCTTTCGAGGCTGAAGACGTCGTCACCGACGAAGACAGACAGGTCTTGACCATCAGCATGACGGAGATCGTCTACCCCTACCTCCGCGCCGCAGTCTCCAACATGACCGCAACGGCTTTCGTCAACCCGATTATGTTGCCCGTTATCCCCGCAGGGACGATGTTCCCCGAAGATAACGCGTCTTCCTTCGAGTCGCCCGATATGCTCAACTAATCGCTGAAACTTAATAGCACTCCCTATGGGAGTGCTTTTTTTATGCCCTTTTCTCTTAGACGCGTTTGACGAATAATTGATTGCCCGTCGTTGCGTCGGCGTAGACGTAATAGAATCCGCCGTCATAACTACAGAAAAATTCGTACGCGCTGTACGTCTTGCCGCGATAGGGGAAGACGACGCTCCTCGTCGACTCCACCACCAACTTAGAATCCAGCCTATCACGAGCCTCTTGCATGGACACGGTAGCGTTGAATTCCGCCGTCTTTTCCTTATTTTCGAGGTACTTTTCCGCGTTCAGCCCCACGACCTGCGCCCTTTCCATACACACCTTGACCGTCACCTCTTTGCCGTAATGCACGACGTCCTCTTTTTGCAAGACGAAGCGAATATCGACGTTCGTCCCCTCCACGGAGGACTCCACCGCGGTCATATGCTCGTAGCCGAGCCCCTTCAAAAAGGCTTGCGCCTTCTTCAAGCAGGTCTCCGCGTCAATCTTTTTCTCCGTGCACGGCTGATAATAATCAAAGGCAATCAGCGCGCCGTCCTTTTCGTCGATTTGGGCAAAAATCCGCACCCCGTTCTTATCCTGCATAGAAAAATTGTACGCACACATCCGCCTCGATACCGTTTCTCCGTCGTAGGTCGCATCCGTCACGCCGTAGTCGGCAAAATAGCGCAGGCAATATTCCTTGGCTTGGCTAGACGTCAGCGTGCTCTCCCCACGCCCTTGCATACTCGGGCTCTCCTTGCTGCGGGGCGGTATGCGCCTATCGTCCGTTATCTTAGGAATCGTAATCCCCTCGATATCCTTCATCGCCTGCCCGATACAACACTCCTTGCCCGTGAGTAGCATCATCATGTCCTTGTCCTGCATCTCGTCCATCATATCTTCCAGCCTATCGCTGACCTTCTCGCTGATTTCGTGCAGATTTTTCAAGGTCCTTTCGTCCCTTTCCGTCAGCGGTTCCCCAACGCGCAATTTGCCGAGCATACCCTCGCACAAATACGCCGTCGCGTTCAAATACGTCGTCAAATTCCCGTCCGCCTGCGAGGAAAAGGGGAGTTTTTCAAGGTCGATCTCCGCCATTCTCGCCTGCGCGACGACGCTGGTCAACAGTTGGCTCTTTAACGGCGCACTGGTCACCACCTGCACCTCGTCCAAGTCCTCTTCCATATTTTCCACTACGGATACGAATTCGTAGAGCACCCCTCGTGCCGCGGCGGAGACGGCGTTCTTATCCTTGTTCATCTGCACGGTGCCCACCGCCACCACCGTCGTCAAGGCGAGCGTCGTCGTCCCAAGCGTCACGACGGCGGCGATCCAACCTCCTATCCCAGGGGTTCGCTTAGAGTGATCGTCCTTTTTTTTATCGTCCATATTCTTTTTCTCTCTTTCCAAAGCCTCGGCGTACTCCTCGCGCCACGTCGCCCGCTTTTCCGCACGTGCACGCCTGATAGCGTCCGCCCTTTCCTCTCTCTGCTTTTCCGCCACCGCTTTTTGCACCCGACGTCGCGCCGCCTGCGCCTCCAAGCGCGTCGCACGCCGCATCTCCTCTTTTTCCATCTCGTCGCGTCTACCTAAATAGGTGTAAGCGGCGGTATTTTGCGAGGCAGGCGTATTGATTGACGAGCCCGTTGCGCCTTGCGCCGCAACCGTATCTTCAGGGCTGATACCTTTGGCAAGTTCCTCTATCTTCTCCGCCCCCGAAGACATATTTTGACCGATTTTTACCCCTTTTTCTTTCTTTTTCATACTCTTTCCCCCTTAAATCGCAAAGACGTGACGACCGATTACGGTCACCGTTTGTCTATCAAAAATCCAAGCGCTCGTCGCGACGGCTGGATTATAATAATAGATCGCACCGCCCGTCGGATCCCAGCCCTTTATCGCGTCCTTTGCCGCCTTCATCGCCGTATCGTCGGGCGTCAAATTGATTTGCCCGTCACTGACCGCCGTAAAGGCGTGCTTTTGGTATACGACCCCCGATATCGTGTT
>JAFVXN010000152.1 GCA_017501125.1 Clostridia bacterium | reverse complement strand
TACGCCTTCCCGTCCTTAAAGCACAAGTATAAAAAAGAGTATCGTGCCTTCGCCTTCAAGCACTTATTCGGTAGCACGGCGACGGAAAGACGCGCTCACCTTGCACAAATCTTACAAAAGGAGTATGAGGCGGAGCCCACCTTTTTTGGTATAGAAAAGTAAAAGACGTATATACGTCGCAGGTCATCTTCTTATAGGCATCGGGATACTTCGTCGCGCTGTGGCAACCTTCGGTCACGTACGCCTAAGTACGCTCCCTCAGGTTATCCTCGCGCTCCTTGTCTACCTCGCCTCTAAAAAGATGCCGATGGTATGGATATTCCATACGAGGACGCTCGCCACGCCTTGATATGCTCGCATCTCCGCCTTTTTAATGCATAATGCATAGTGCATAGTGCAAAGTGTTGAAAAAACAATACCGCAACTTTCCCTTTAGGGAAAATATCACCCGTCGCAAGACGGATATCACTTTGCGACAGCAAAATAGCACTTGCCTTTAGGCAAATATCACTATCGACACACGCTAAGGAGAAGAAATGGAGTTCCGCTTAAAAGCCCCGTTTGCGCCTACGGGCGATCAACCGCAAGCAATTGAAAAACTCACCGAAGGGGTGAAAGACGGGCTCCGCACGCAGGTTTTGGTGGGGGTCACGGGCAGTGGTAAGACTTTCACGATGGCGAACGTCATCGAGAGGGTCGGCATGCCGACGCTGGTGATTGCGCACAACAAGACGCTCGCCGCGCAACTGTGCAACGAGTTCAAGGAATTTTTCCCCGACAATCGCGTGGAGTATTTCGTCTCCTACTACGATTATTATCAGCCTGAGAGTTATATTCCCTCGACGGACACCTATATCGAAAAGGATATGTCTTTGAACGACGAAATCGACAAACTCCGCAACAGTGCGACGGGGGCGTTGATGGAAAGGCGGGACGTAATCGTCGTGGCGTCCGTGTCCTGTATCTACGGGCTCGGTGCACCTGAGGAATATTTCCGTTTGTCCATCTCCCTGCGACCTGGTATGGAGATAGAGCGCAACGCGCTGATGCGAAAACTCATCGAACTCCAGTACAGTCGCAACGATATGGACTTTCACCGCTCGACTTTCCGCGTGCGAGGGGATAGTCTGGAGATTTTTCCTGCCAGCAACAGCGAGGTGGCGATTCGGCTGGAATTTTTCGGCGACGAAATCGAAAAAATCTACGAGGTAGAGGTCGTCTCGGGCAAAAAAATCAACGAACTTTCGCACGTCGCGATATTCCCTGCCAGCCAGTACGCGGTAGGGACGGAAAAGATGCGGAACGCATTGTCGATGATAGAAGAGGACCTCAAAGGCGAGGTCAAAGCCTTCGAACAAAGCGGACAACTTTTGGAGGCGCAACGCTTAAAACAGCGCACGGAGAACGACCTTGAGATGATGCGCGAGATTGGGTATTGTAGCGGTATCGAGAACTATTCTCGCTACTTTGACGGGCGAAATCCCGGCGAGCCCTCGTTCACCTTACTCGACTATTTCCCGTCGGGAGAGTTTTTGGTGTTCATCGACGAGAGCCATATGACCATTCCGCAGATTCGTGCTATGTATCACGGCGATTTGTCTAGAAAGAAGAATTTGGTGGGCTACGGGTTCCGTATGCAGTCGGCGTACGACAACCGTCCGTTGACCTTTGAGGAGTTCGACGAAAGAGTTCCGCAGATGATTTGCGTGTCGGCGACTCCTGCCCCTTACGAGTTGGAGCAAGCGTCGCAACGGGTGGAGCAATTGATTCGCCCGACGGGGCTTTTGGACCCCGAGATTGAGATTCGACCCACCCGTGGTCAAATCGACGACCTTTTATCGACGATAAGGAAGACGACGGAAAGCGGTGGCAGGGTGCTCGTCACTACGCTGACCAAGCGCATGGCGGAGGAATTGACCGATTATCTCAAAGAGAGACAAGTCAAGGTCAAGTATATGCACAGCGATATCGATACGCTGGAGCGTGTGGACATCGTCAACGGTCTGCGCAGGGGAGATTTTGACGTGCTTTGCGGCATCAACCTTTTGCGTGAAGGGTTGGATATGCCCGAGGTAAAACTCGTCGCCATCTTGGACGCGGATAAGGAAGGATTTTTGCGTAGCGATACTTCGCTTATCCAGACGATAGGTCGTGCGGCGAGAAACAGCGAGGGCAAGGTCGTTATGTACGCCGATACGATTACGGGCAGTATGCGCCGTGCCATCGACGAGACCAACCGCAGAAGAAAGGTGCGGTCCGCCTACAACGAGGCGCACGGCATCGTGCCCAAGACGATTATCAAAGAGATTAAGTCGACGATAGGCATCACGAAAAAGAACGCGGATATCAAAGATATCCCCTACAAGGATATTCCCGACGAAATAGAAAAACTCAAAGCACTGATGAAGGTGGTCAGCAATCAACTCGATTTTGAACAAGCCATCGAAATCAGGGAGAAAATCGCCTTACTCAAGGCAAAATTGAGAAAGGTGCAAAGGTAAATTATGGACGAAATTATCATCAAAGGCGCTAAGGAAAACAACCTGAAAAATATCGACGTCAGGATTCCCCGCGACACGTTGACCGTGTTGACGGGGCTTTCGGGCAGCGGCAAAAGTACCCTTGCTTTCGATACGATTTTTGCCGAGGGGCAACGTCGCTACGTCGAGAGTTTGTCTTCGTACGCGCGTCAATTTTTAGGTCAGATGGAAAAGCCCAACGTCGAGAGTATTGAGGGGCTGTCGCCCGCCATCTCCATCGACCAAAAGACGACCTCGCACAACCCCCGTTCGACGGTGGGGACGGTGACGGAAATCTACGATTATCTGCGACTTTTGTACGCGCGTATCGGTATCCCGCATTGTCCCAAGTGCGGTAGGGAAATCCGCCGCCAGACGGTGGACGAAATCGTCGATAAAGTGCTGGCTATGCCTGAAGGGAGCAAAATCCTCGTACACGCCCCCGTCGTCCGCGGACGGAAAGGGGAATACGTCAAGGAACTTAGCGGTTTCAAAAAGAGTGGCTACGGCAGGGTCAAAATCGACGGCATCGTCTACGATCTGCAAGAGGAAATCAAGTTGGAGAAGAATATCCGTCACGACATCTCCGTCGTGGTGGATAGGCTCGTCGTCAAAGAGGGGATAGGCAAGCGTCTCACGGACAGCGTGGAGACGGCGCTCAAACTCGCCGACGGCTTGGTCGTGATAGAGGAAGGCGGAAAAGAGGAACTCTTTTCTATCCATTACGCCTGTCCCGATTGCGGCGTGTCCTTGGAAGAAATCGAGCCGCGTATGTTCTCCTTCAACACCCCCTACGGCGCCTGCCCCGATTGCTTGGGGCTCGGCTCCAAACAGACGGTGGATCCCGACCTCGTCTGCCCCGATAAGAAGAAGACCTTGCGCGAAGGCGCGATGAAGGTGACGGGCTGGAATTTAGGTTCGGCGTCGATGGCGCTGATGGAGGTTTCCGCGCTCGCAAAAGCCTATGGCTTTTCCTTGGACGTGCCCGTGGAAGAGTTGCCGAAGGAGACCTACGATCTTTTGATGTACGGCAACGGTGGCGAGCGGTTTGATATGGAGTACAGTTCCCGTGCGTTTACGGGCAGTTTCAAAAAGACGTGGGAAGGGTACGTCAACAACCTGCAAAGGCGGTACGCGCAGACCTCGTCGCCTGGGGTGAAGGCGGATATCGAAAGGCTGATGCGCGTCGCACCCTGTACCACCTGTGGTGGTAAAAGGCTGAAAAAAGAGGCGTTGTCCGTCTATATCGGCGGTAAAAATATCTACGAGGCGTGCGAAATGTCGGTGGATTGCTTGGTCGAATTCCTTTCGGGCTTGCAGTTGACGAAGACGGAGCACCTCATCGCGGACGCCATTTTGAAAGAAATCCACGCAAGGCTCGGTTTTTTGCAAAACGTCGGGCTGAATTATCTCACGCTGATGCGCACGGCGTCGACTTTGTCGGGTGGCGAGAGCCAACGTATCCGCCTTGCGACGCAGATAGGCAGTGCGCTGTCGGGGGTACTCTATATCCTCGACGAGCCCTCTATCGGCTTGCACCAGCGCGACAATGAAAAACTCTTAAACTCCCTCAAAGGTCTGCGCGATTTGGGCAATACCTTAATCGTCGTAGAACACGACGAGGACACGATGAAGGCGGCGGACTATATCATAGATATAGGCCCTAAGGCAGGTATCCACGGCGGCGAGGTGGTCGCCTGCGGAACGCAAGAGGATATCATGGCGGAGCCGCGCTCGATCACGGGCGACTTTTTGGCGGGCAGACGGAAGATAGAGGTGCCTTTGATGCGCCGCGATATCGGCGACAAGTGGCTGAAAGTGAAAGGCGCAAGGCAGAACAACTTAAAAAATATCGACGTCGATATCCCCGTCGGGCTGATTACGGCGGTGACGGGCGTTTCGGGCAGTGGCAAATCCAGCCTCGTCAACGAAATCATCTATCCCAAACTCGCCTGCGACTTAAACGGGGCAAGGGAGGCGTACGGCAACTGTGACGCAATCGAAGGGGTGGAGCACTTCGATAAGGTAATCGCCATCGATCAATCCCCCATCGGCAGGACGCCGAGGAGCAACCCCGCGACCTACACGGGCGTTTTTGGACAAATCCGTGATTTGTTCGCCCTCTCTCCCGACGCAAAGGAAAGAGGGTACAAGTCGGGCAGATTCTCCTTCAACGTATCGGGGGGAAGGTGCGAACATTGTTTTGGCGACGGCATCATCAAGATAGAGATGCATTTCTTGCCCGATATCTTCGTGCCCTGCGAGGTGTGCGGTGGAAAGCGGTACAACCGCGAGACGCTGGAGGTTAGGTACAAGGGCAAAAATATCGCCGACGTGTTGGAGATGACGGTGGACGAGGCGTGCGAATTTTTCCAGCCGTTGCCCTCTATCTACAACAAAATCAAGACCCTGCAAGAGGTGGGGCTTGGGTATATCAAATTGGGGCAGAGTTCGACCACGCTTTCGGGTGGCGAAGCGCAACGCGTAAAACTCGCGACCGAACTGTCCAAGCGCTCGACGGGTAAGACGATGTATATCCTCGACGAGCCGACGACGGGCTTGCATAGTTATGACGTGGACAAACTCATCAAGATTTTGCAAAAACTCGCCACGGCAGGCAACACCGTGCTGGTGATCGAACACAACCTCGACGTCATCAAGACGGCGGACTATATCGTCGATTTGGGTCCCGAAGGCGGGGACGGTGGCGGAACGCTCGTCTGCAAAGGCATGCCCGAAGAGGTGGCGGCTGTACCCGAAAGTTATACGGGACAGTTCCTGAAAAGAATTCTTTAACACAAAGATTAGCCCCCAAAAGGGGGCTATTTTTTATGAAAAAATCAATAAGGTTGTCTAAAACCCTTGACAATCGCGTGGGGGAGTGGGTATAATTAAGATAGGATAGTAGGAGGTTTCTTCGTATGAAGAAAAAATGGCTAATAGGAGTACTTAGCGGGCTTTGCATAGCGACGTGTGCCGTCGCATTTTCAGCGTGCGGAGAACCCCCTCACGAACATAGTTATACTAATTACGTGTCCAACGGCGACGCAACGTATGATGCCGACGGTACTAAGACGGCAATCTGTGACAACGGTTGTGGCGGAACGGATACTATCGTTGACGTGGGCACGAAGTTGGAAAGCCGTATCTCCTTTAAGACGCTTGCTGTCGAGGGTACAAACGTCTACGGCAAGGTCAGCAACGCAACGACGCGTTTTTCCTTTATTGACGAGGTGGAAAGGAAGGGCAACGCGACCTACGTCGTCGACAACGATATGGACTGCAATTCTCCTATCGCAAGCAAAACGGTGGACTTGGTGGTCGGCGACAATACTTTCTACGTCTTGGAAGAGATTGGAAACGACGTAAAACTCTACACCGTCACGATTCGTCGCAGAGAGATGTACACGGTATCCTTCAATACGGCAGGCGGAACAAGTGTAGCAAGCCAAACGGTGGAAGAGGACGATTTTGCGACCGTACCTACGACGACGAAGAAGACAGGCTATACCTTTACGGGCTGGGATTATGATTTTGCGCAGCCTATCACGGGCAATAAGACGATAACGGCAAGTTGGCAAATCAATCAATATACCTTGACGATTGTCTATGGCAACGGTCAAGAGGACGACGAAATCACGCAAGACTATGGCACGGCGATTGCAAGTATTGCTAATCCCGCAAAAGAGGGACATACCTTCACGGGTTGGGATAAAGCAATCCCCACGATTATGCCGGCGCAAGACGTGACGGTCACGGCAGGTTGGAAGGTCAATCAATACACGCTTACGATTGTCTACAACAACGGTCAAGCGGACGACGAAATCACGCAAGACTACGGCACGGTGGTAGAGGTCGCCGAGCCGACCCGCGCAGGCTATGGGTTTACGGGCTGGGATAAAGAAGTCCCTGCGACGAT
>JAFVXN010000151.1 GCA_017501125.1 Clostridia bacterium | reverse complement strand
TTCGACGGGCTACGGCGAGCAACTCTTAAAAGCGGCGTTCAACCTCGACGAGGGAGAGGTGGAGACGGTGGCGCACCAGACGGCGGCGTCCTTCTTCGCACCCGACGTCGATTGCGTGCTGGATATCGGCGGTCAGGATATGAAATGTATCCGCCTCAAGAACGGGTCGGTGGATACGATTATGCTCAACGAGGCGTGCTCGTCGGGGTGTGGTTCTTTTATCGAGAACTTTGCCACTTCGCTCGGCTACACGGCGGCAGGGTTTGCGAAAGAGGCGCTGTATGCGAAGAATCCCGTCGACTTGGGGACTCGTTGCACGGTGTTTATGAACTCCAACGTCAAGCAGGCGCAAAAGGAAGGGGCGACCGTCGCGGATATTTCGGCGGGGCTTGCTTATTCCGTCATTAAGAACGCTTTGTACAAGGTCATCAAACTGACGGACGGGCAAAAACTCGGCAAAAAAATCGTGGCGCAAGGTGGCACCTTTTACAACAAAGCGGTGCTTTGCGCGCTGGAAAAAATCGCAGGCGTCGAGGTCGTTTGCCCCGATATTTCGGGGATTATGGGCGCCTTCGGTGCGGCGTTGCTTGCCCGCCAAAGAGGGGAGTGCAAGCACACGAAAATCCTGTCCTTTGCAGAGATTGCAGGGTTGACCTACCAGACGCAGGGCGTGCGTTGCGGTAGATGTATCAACCGCTGTATGCTGACCGTCAACACCTTCGCAGGGGGCAGAAAATACATAAGTGGCAACCGTTGCGAAAGGGGCTTGGGCGGCGAGAAGAGGAACGACGAAGTGCCCAACCTCGTGGCGTACAAGCGTCGCCGTATCTTCGGCTACGAGCCGTTGTCTGCGACGGAGGCGACGCGCGGCGTTATCGGGATTCCTCGCGTGCTGAATATGTACGAAAACTATCCCTTCTGGGCGACTTTCTTTAAGGAACTGGGTTTCTCCGTCCTCCTTTCGCCCGATTCGGATAGAAAGATATACGAACTGGGTATGGAATCCATTCCTTCGGAGTCGGAATGTTATCCTGCAAAACTTGCGCACGGGCACGTTCAATGGCTGATTGAGAGTGGGGTAAAGACCATTTTCCATCCTTGCGTTTTCTACGAGAGGAAGGAGACGAAAACGGCGCAGAATCAATTCAACTGCCCCATCGTCGTATCCTATCCGGAGAATCTTAAAAATAACGTCGAAGGGCTCGCGGAACACGGCGTAAAATACGTCCGTCCGTTTATGTCTTTTGCCGACGAAAAGACGGCGAGAGAACGCCTGACACGGCTGTGCAAAGAGGAGTGGGATATCCCTGCCGCCGAGGTAAAAGCGGCGGTCGAAAAGGCGTGGAAGGAACAATTATCCGCTAAAGCGGATATCGTCGAGGAAGGGAAACGTGCGCTCGCTTGGATGCAAGAGAAGGGAGCGCTGGGTATCGTCCTTTGCGGAAGACCTTACCATATCGACAACGAGATTAATCACGGTATCCCCGAGATGATTACCTCCTACAACTTAGCCGTACTCACCGAAGACAGTCTGCCCATCGACTTTGCGCCGACGAGACCCCTTCGTGTCAACGACCAGTGGGTTTTCCATTCCCGCCTGTATACGGCGGCGGAATTCGTCTTAAAACGCGACGATTTAGAACTCGTGCAACTCAACTCTTTCGGGTGCGGTCTGGACGCGGTCACGACCGACCAAGTCAACGAAATCCTCGAAAAGGGGAACAAGTTGTATACCGTCTTAAAGATTGACGAAGTCAACAACTTGGGCGCGGCGCGTATCCGTCTTAGGAGTTTGCTTGCCGCGATGAAGATGAGGCGGGAGGCTGGCGTCGTCACGCAGAAGGAATTGCCTGCCTATAAGCGCACGGAATTCACCAAGAAAATGTACGACGAAGGATATACTATCCTTGCGCCGCAGATGAGCCCGATTCACTTCGATATTTTGGCGCCCGTATTCAAGGCGTACGGCTACAACGTCGAGGTGCTCGCCAACGACGATAGAAACGCCGTGGACGTCGGCTTAAAATTCGTCAACAACGACGCTTGTTATCCGTCCATTACCGCAGTGGGGCAGATTATGGAGGCGGTGACGAGCGGTCGGTACGACACGGACAGGTTGGCGATAATTATGACGCAGACGGGCGGTTGTTGTCGCGCCAGCAACTACGTTTCCTTTATCCGTAGGGCGCTGGACAGCGTGGGGCTTTCCCATATCCCCGTCATCTCGCTCAACGCCAACGGTATGGAGAAGAACGAAGGGTTCAAGTTGCCTTTGCCTTTGCTTTTGAAGGCGGGTAGGGCGGTGGTCTACGGCGATTTGTTCATGCGCTGTCTCTACAAGGTGCGCCCTTACGAATTGATTGAAGGGTCGGCGAACGCCTTGCACGAAAGCCTGAAAGCGGAGTGTATCCACTCCCTCACGCAAAAGCGCAGCCCGTATAAATTCAAGGCGACCTGTTATAAGATCGTCGACGCGTTCGACAGATTGCCCATCGACGAGGGGCTGAAAAAGCCACGCGTGGGCGTCGTCGGCGAGATTTTGGTCAAATACATGCCACTTGCGAACAACCACCTCGTGGACCTTTTGGAACGGGAAGGGGCGGAGGCGGTCGTGCCCGATTTGGCGGACTTCTTGAATTATTGCGTGTACAATATGGAATACAAGCACGACTTTTTAGGCAAGCCGTATTCCCAAAAGATACTCGCAAAACTCGGCGTCGCGGCGGTTCGTTGGCTGAGAAAACCTGCGCTGGACGCTTTGAAAAAGAGCAGGCGTTTTTCGCCGCCCGTGCCGATTGAAAAGGTGGCGGAGTTCGCAAGACCTTTCCTATCCGTCGGCAATCAGTACGGTGAAGGTTGGTTCCTGACGGGCGAGATGGTGGAACTCATCCACGAGGGCGCGCCCAATATCGTATGCGTACAGCCCTTTGCTTGCCTGCCCAACCACGTCGTCGGGAAGGGGGTAATCAAAGCGCTGAAAAAGGCGTATCCTCAGGCGAATATCGCGGCGGTGGACTACGACCCTGGCGCCAGCGAAGTCAATCAGTTGAACCGTATCAAACTGTTGCTCGCGGCGGCGGAAAAGAACATGCAAAAAGGAGAAAAAGATGCTTAACGGACAAATGACGGCGCTTGGGAAAAAGCGCTCGGTAATCAGGGAAATATTCGAGTACGCGAAAAAGCGTAGCGGCGAAATAGGCGCGGACAACGTGTTTGATTTTTCTATCGGCAATCCGTCCGTGCCCGCCCCGAAAGAGGTCAACGAAGCGATTAATCGCATCGTGGCGGAGACGCCTTCCGTGGTTTTGCACGGCTATACCTCGGCGCAAGGGGACAAGGGGGTGCGAGATAAAATCGCGGCGAATTTGCGCAAAAGATTCGGTGCGGACGTGCAGGGGGACGATTTGTATATGACCTGCGGTGCGGCGGCGAGTTTGACCATTTCTCTGCGCGCGTTATGCAACGCAGGGGACGAGGTCGTCTTGATTGCGCCTTTCTTTGCAGAATACAAAGTATTCGTGCAAGGGGTAGGGGCGAGAGAGGTGGTCGTCGGCTCTTGCCCTTCGACGCTCTTGCCCGATATGCTCGCTTTGGAAAAGGCGATTACCCCTAAGACGAAGGCGGTTATCATCAATTCGCCCAACAACCCGTCGGGGGTGGTGTACGACGAAGAAACGCTCTGCGCAATCGCCAAGATTTTGACGAAAAAACAGGCGGAATTCGGCACGGATATCTATCTTATCTGCGACGAGCCGTATAGGGAACTCGTCTACGACGCGAAGACGATCGTGCCCTATGCGCCCAACTACTACGATAATACCCTCGTGTGCTATTCGTACAGCAAATCGTTGTCCTTGCCAGGGGAGAGAATCGGCTATATCGCCGTTGGGCAAAAGGTGAAAGATCACGACGACGTATACGCCGCGGTGTGCGGTGCGGGCAGGACGCTCGGCTACGTCTGCGCCCCTTCGCTTTTTCAACGCGTCGCGGCGGAGTGCGACGGCTTGACCGCCGACCTTGGCGTGTACAAGAAAAATCGCGACCTTCTCTACGAAGGATTGACGAAGGCAGGATTCTCCTGCGTCTATCCCGACGGTGCCTTTTATCTGTTCGTCAAGTCGCCCGAGGAGGACGCCTACGCCTTTTGTGAAAGGGCAAAAAAATACGAACTGTTGCTCGTGCCTGGAGACGATTTCGGGTGCAAGGGTTTCGTGAGGATTGCCTATTGCGTCGCTACGGAACGCATCGAAAGGGCGTTGCCTCTTTTCGAACGACTTGCAAAAGAATACGTAAAATAAGCGCTTTTAAGAAATTACCGCCCAATAGGGCGGTTTTTCTTTCGGTAAAACGCCGTCGTCCTCGGTCAATTCTTAAAAAGCGTATTGACAACGCACGTGATATCATTTATAATGATAAGGTGAAAGAATTCCTAAGATTGCGATAAGGAGGCAACGTATGAGGAAGTGGAAAAAAGGGATATTGACGGCGGTGTGTTGTTTGACGGCGACGATGGCGGTGGGAGGCGCGGCAGCGTGCGCGCCTGAGAATCCTGGACCCCAAAATCCCGCAGGCGAGCAGTTGAGCGCCCCCGTTTTACAGTGTTTAGGCGGCAGGGTATCTTGGGCGGAGGTGTCTGGTGCTAGCGGCTACGCGTACGTAATCGACGACGGAGCGGAGCAATACACGACGTTGTTGACCCTGACGATAGAGGAAGGGCAATCGGTGAAGGTAAAGGCGCTTGGTGGCGACGGGTACACGGATAGCGAGTGGTCGAATACCGTGTCCTTCGTTCTCGCACAGTTGAACAAGCCCGTCTTACAGATAGAAGGGAATATCGTCACTTGGGCGGCGGTGGAAGGCGCAGACGGCTACGTCTACAAAATCAACGGCGGCACGGAGCAAGAGACGAGCGAAACCACCCTTACCTTGCAAAACGGCGAGAGCGTCGTAGTCAAGGCGAAGGGGGACGGAATCACGACCTCGGACAGCAACTGGTCTACGTCGGTGGGATACGCCGCGCCTTGTGAAGTCACGGTAAATATTCCCACGCAAGGGGCAGGGACGGTAGCGGGCGCAGGTTCGTTCGCAAAAGGGACGCTCGTCACGCTGACGGCGACGTCGGCGCAAGGCTATACTTTTGCCGGCTGGTACGTGGGCGGACAGTTCGTCTATGGTGAATTGACGTATGCTTTCACGGTGGAAGAGGACGTGACGATAGAGGCGAGGTGGAACGTTAACACCTACACCGTCACCTTTATAGCGGACGGCGAGCCCTTTGCCACGCAAACGGTAGAATACGGCAAGAAAGCGACCGTGCCTCAAGGCGAACCCACGAAGACGGGATATACCTTCGACGGGTGGGATTTTGATTTCGACACGGCGATTACGGGCGAAAGGACGATAGAGGCGAAGTGGACGGAAAACGCACCCGTCAGCCAACCGCTTGCCGTGCCCGTATTGAGTAGAGACGGGGGGATCGTTTCTTGGGAAGCGGTGCCTAACGCAAGTGGATATAAATACAAAATAGACGACGGCGAAGAAGAGACTGCGTCGGGGCTTTCCGTCACGTTGGAAGAGGGGCAATCGATCGTGGTCAAAGCGGTGGGCGACGGCGTCTATTACACGGATAGCGCTTGGTCGGGCTCCTTGCTCTATACCAGATTCGTCTTGGAGACGCCCGTCGTACAAACGAGTGGGAATCTTGCGGTTTGGGAAGCGGTGGAAAACGCCAGCGGCTATAAGTACAAGATTGACGACGGTCAAGAACAGACGACTTCGGAGCGGAGCGTGCCTTTGCAAGACGGTCAGAGGATCGTCGTAATGGCACTCGGCGAAGGGGATTATAAAAACAGCGACTGGTCGGTGGCGGTCACCTATACGGCGACGGTATTAGCGACGCCTGTCGTAGAGATGGACGGCAACGTCGCGCGTTGGACGGCGGTGGAAAACGCCAGCGGTTATAAGTATAAAATCAACGGCGGCGCGGAACAATCGACGACGGACACGTTCGTGGCGTTGGAGTCGGGTCAGTCGATTGAGGTCAAGGCAGTGGGCGACGGAACGCTGTATAAGGACGGCGCGTACTCGCAGGCGGTGACCTATCAAGTGACGACGCTCAACGCACCCGTCGTCAAATTAGACGGTAATACCGCTACTTGGGAGGAAGTGGAAGGCGCTATCGCGTATAAGTATATGATTGACGGCGGTGAGGAACAAACGACTTACGAGCCGAGTGTGGCTCTGGGCGTAGGTCAATCCGTTGTGGTCAAAGCGGTAGGCGATAACTTGAAGACGCTCGACAGCGAATATTCGGCGGCGGTGACCTATCAAGCGCAATACGTGCTCAACGTGTGCGAATCGGCGGAAGATATTACGGCGAATGCGACGGTGAGCGTGGTAGGCAGTCACGCGACGAGGGGTAGTAGTTCGGTCAAAGTGACGACGTCGGAGGCGTGGTCGCAGGTGAATATTCGTCTTATGAAAGACGGCAAACCGCTCACTCGCGCCGATCTCCAAAACTGCCGATATATCACTTTTGACGTGTACGCGGACCAGACGGGTACGAGAATGTTCTTCTTGAGTCATCAATTGCCTACCCTCGTGGCAGGGGCTAACACCCTTCGCTTATCGGGTAGCGATATACTCTATCAATTAGAGGCAAACGCGGCGGCGTACAACTTTACGACGGGCTACGGCTACTTCCAGATTTGGGACGCAGGGCATACCGTATACTTTGACAATTTCGTCGCGAATATGGGCACGAAGGAGGAAATCCCCGACAATAGCGACGTTGAAGGGGTGATGGACGTCCTCAACGATTGTGAGACGGTAGCAGGCTGGGTGGAGGCACTCCAAACGCCCATACTTAGCACGTCCAACGTCTATCAAGGCAACTCGTCCGTAGAGGCGACGGGTACGGTTGGCGGTTGGAATCTCAACGTCCGCATTAAGGAGACGTGCCCTTCGCTTGCGGAATTGAAGGCGACCTACGATAAGATTAGACTCAACGTCTATTCCAGTTATCCCAACTTGGAGGACGGCAGCCCTGCCAATACGTTATGGCTCGGCGACGCTACGCCTGAGGATTTTGCCTCTAGAGTGGTGGCGGTTTTAAGACAGGGAACCAACGTGGTGGAAGTCCCCACCTCGATGCTGGACGAATCGATGTATATTTCGGACGCTTACGGTGGCAAATTCCTTGCCTTCCGTGTGGGCGGTGCCAGCACCCTTCGTATCGACAACGTAGTAGGGCTTAAAGGCGCGGTGGACCTCGGCAACGTATTTATTATAGGCGACAGTTATTCTACCTTCGAGGAATATATCCCGTATAACAGCGGTGCGGCTTGGTATACGGAGGTGCCTAGGAATACCAACGCTTCGACGGTAGGCGAGGCGCAGACGGATGTCACCGCGGCTTCGCAAACTTGGTGGTGGCAGGTAATCGCCAACAGCAAGAGCAAGTTGCTGACCAACGCAAGTTATTCCGGTACGACGGTGTGCAATTCGACTTACGGCGTGACGGGCGGCGTGGTGACGGACGGCTCGGCTACCTCCTTTACCACCCGTTTGCAGGCGTTCATCGACGCGGGTTATTTCACGCAGAACAGGGTGGATACCTTCTTCCTGTTCGGCGGGACGAACGACGCGTGGGCGTACGACCAAAATATGGCGGCGGGTGCGAGCGACTATCTCGGCGTGCCCAAGTATGCGGACTGGACGGCGGAGGATATGAGACAAATTTTGCCTGCGTACGCGTACTTAATCAACCAAATTAAGACGAACGTGCCTACGGCAAGAATCGTCGTTTTACTCAACGTATCGTGGACGAACGCGAACGTAGTGGCTGGCTACAAAGAGATCTGCGACCACTACGGGGTGGAATACGTCGAGGCGGTGCTTTCGGCTAGCGAAGTGCAGCAATTGCACCCCAACAAGGCGGGCATGACGGCAATCAAGAATCAGGTGCTCGATTATCTTGGCTAACGGGTAAAAAACGTCTCCCTTGCGCCCGTGCGTGAGGGAGACGAAATACCTCTTTTTTATAAAAAGAGAGGAGGAAATAATTTTTTCAAAAAAGCGAAAAAACTTTCAAAAAGGCGAAAAAAAAGATTGACAACCCGTCGGGAAGTGTGATAAACTTGATTTACGCACCTGACGGGGTGTAATTTTTTTGTATGGAGTTTTGATATGGCAACCAAGACGGCAAGAGCCAAAATCACCTTTGAATGCACCGAATGCAAGCACAGAAACTATGACAGCATGAAGAACAAGAAGAACGATCCTGACAGATTGGTTATGAACAAGTATTGTCCTTTCTGCAAAAAGCACACGGAGCATAAGGAATCTAAATAATCGTAAACCGCTTGCGTTGCGGACTTTTCGCGCGCAAGAAAAATGAGGAAATCGATGGCAAACGCAAGTAAATCGAAAAAACAAAAACCCAGTTGGTTTCGTAGGGCTGGTGCAAAGATTAAGGAGACGTTCTCGGAATTAAAGCGAGTGACGTGGCCTAAATTCGGCACGGTATTAAAGACGACGGGGCTCGTGCTCGTTATCGTCCTTGTCTTTTTGCTCGTTGTGACGGGCGTGGACATAGGGCTTGGCGCGCTGCTTGACTTGATCGCTTGAGGGGGTGGATAAGATGGATATGGAAAAACCCCAGTGGTACATTCTTCATACCTATTCTGGGTATGAGGCGATGTTAAAAGACAGCCTGGAAAAATTGATTGAAAACAACAACTTGGGCGATTATATCGTCGACTTGAAGATCCCGATGGAGCAAGTGATCGAAGAGAAGAACGGTAAGCGCAAAGTGGTGGAGAGAAAACTCCTCCCTTGCTACGTCTTCATCAAGATGATTTACACCAACCAAATCTGGTACTACGTCACCAACACGCGTGGCGTTACGGGTTTCTGCGGGCCTCAAGGCAGACCTAAGCCTATGCGTCCTGAAGAGATCAGGAAGATGCGCCTTGAAGAAGACGTCGTTATCGAGGTAGATTTCAAGGTAGGGGATACGGTGTCTATCGAGGACGGTCCTTTGACTGGTTTCTTGGGTACGATCAAGGAAATGAACGATTCTGCACAGAAGGCGAAGATTTCCACCAATATGTTCGGCAGAGATACGGACGTAGAGGTCGGTTATGCGCAGATTAAGAAGATTGACGCGCCCCTTCCTGCACCGAGCGAGGAATAATCCCGCTCACTACGCGTAGCGCACGTATGCGCGACGATAATAATTATGGTAAAACGTGGGAGAGACGTCAAATACTTTCAGGGCGTCTTGTCAAAACCACAATAGGAGAAATATATTATGGCTAAGAAGATTACAGCAGTCGTAAAATTGCAACTTCCTGCCGGTAAAGCAACTCCGGCCCCTCCCGTAGGTTCTACGTTGGGCCCCTTTGGTATTAACTTACCTGGCTTCACCAAGGAATTCAACGCAAAGACGGCAGACAAACCCGGTCTCATTATCCCCGTGGTAGTGACGATCTATCAAGATCGTTCCTTCACGTTCATCTTGAAGACCCCTCCCGTGCCCGTTTTGATTAAGAAAGCACTCGGCATCGAAACGGCAAGCGCGAAACCCAACAGCGTAAAAGTTGGTAAGTTGACCAAGGCGCAGGTAG
>JAFVXN010000150.1 GCA_017501125.1 Clostridia bacterium | reverse complement strand
GTGTCGAGAACCCATTTTCCACAAAAAAAGACGGCGATTTTGCCGTCTTTTCGATATTTTCGTTGTTATTCGTTGCTATTCGCTACGGTTTCGTGTTCGGGGTGACGTCCGTGATGAGGTTTATGTTTTTTGTTTCTATGTCTATCGTGACGTGCGCTCGTCCTGCCTTCGGGGTCGATTTCGCCAGCTTTTTGCAGGGAGATTTTCGTGAGGAGAGGACCGATGAGTTCGTAGATGAGGACGGCGAAGAGGGTGATGTTCAAGACGATATCGCCATAGGCGGTCATGCCTGCTACTTGGTTCGCCATACCCAACGCCACGCCCGCTTGGGGCAGGAGTGTGATACCGAGATAGTTGACGATATTTTTATCGCATTTCATCAGTTTCGCGCTCGCATAAGAACCCGTGTATTTGCCGACGGAACGCGCAAGGATATACACGACGCCGATAACGATAAAGATATAGTTGGTAAAGACGTCCAGTTTAAGTTCCGCACCGCTGATGACGAAGAAGACTGCAAAGAGGGGTGCAGCCCATCTGTCCACGCGCTCCATAAGATTCTCGGAGAAATCGCAGATATTACAATAGATGGTGCCGAGCATCATACAAGCGAGAAGGGAGGAGAAACCGATATGTACGGGGCCGATTTCGAACTTGAGCATGGAGATAGCAATCGTCAAAAAGACGAATCCAACGGATACGCCGAGGCGCTTGGAGCGGGAGTGGAATATCTTTTCCGTGAGAGAGAAGAGGATGCCCATGATCGCGCCGAGTGCCAAAGAGAGAACGATTTCCAGCAAAGGATTGACGACGATGGATACGACGTCGACTTGTCCTGCGCCGATCGCCTCCGCGATACCGAAAGAGACGGCAAAGATGACGAGGCCGACGGCGTCGTCGAGGGCAACGACGGGCAGCAGGGTCTCGGTGACGGGACCTTTTGCCTTGTATTGCTTGACGACCATAAGGGTGGCGGCAGGTGCGGTAGCAGAGGCAATCGCGCCGAGCACGATAGCCGCTTCGATAGACAAAGTTTCAGGGAAGGCAAAGTGTAAGCCGATGAGTGCGCCGTCGACGAGGACGGTAGCGGTAACCGCCTGCAAAATACCGATTATCGTCGCTTGCTTGCCGATTTTTTTCAATTGTGCGACGCGGAATTCGTTGCCGATAGCGAAGGCGATAAAACCGAGCGCTACGTCTGCGATAATCCCGAATTGTTCTACGCTGTCGCCGACGAAACCGAGCCCAGGCACTCCTAACCGACCGAGGACGTAAGGGCCCACGAGGATACCCGTGACCAGATAAGCCGTGACGGCGGGCAACTTCAGTAGTTTTGCGAGACGGGACATAAGCAATCCGCCGAGCAGGGCGATAGCCAGAGATAAGATGATTTCCATAAGAACTCCTAAAAAGCGACAAAATTCGCCAAACGCTTCAGTTTCTTAACCATTATACGCCTTTGCTATGAAAAAAGCAAATAAAAACTGGGCGAAAGAGGGACTAAAAAAATATATTTTTTGTATTGCAAGTTGCAACGTATTGACAAATCGTAAAAAAGTGATATAATGTAAGGTGGTTGTGTATGTGCACGACCGTATACGCGTAGTATAAGGAGAAAAAATTATGTATCAAATCGTCAGCAAAACGCCGCTGAATCCCACGGTGACGAAGATGGAGATTTTGGCACCTTTCGTCGCAAAGAAAGCGTTGCCTGGGCAGTTCATCATCCTCCGCGTGGACGAGGAGGGGGAGCGTATCCCTTTGACGGTAGCCGATTACGACAGAGAAAAGGGCACCGTCACGATTATTTTCCAGATAGTCGGTGGCTCTACCGAGGCACTCAATCATAAAAACGTAGGGGATTATATCCCCGATTTCGTCGGTCCCTTGGGAAGACCTACCCATTTGGACGGGCTGAAAAAGGTATGCGTGGTCGGCGGTGGCGTCGGCTGTGCTATCGCGTTGCCCGTAGCGAAGGCGCTTGCCGCGCAAGGGTGCGAGGTCACCTCGATCATCGGGTTTAGGAATAAGGATTTGATTATTTTAGAGGACGAGTTCAAGGCTTGTTCTAAGGATTTCGTGTTGATGACGGACGACGGTAGCCAAGGCAGACAAGGCAACGTCTGCGTGCCCCTCGTAGAAAAACTCGCAAAAGGCGAGATCTTTGACGAGGTTATCACCATCGGGCCGCTTATTATGATGAAATTCGTCTGTGCGGCGACGAAGGAATACGGCGTCAAGACGATTGCTAGTATGAACCCTATTATGATTGACGGCACGGGCATGTGCGGCGGATGCCGATTGACGGTCGGTGGCGAGATGAAATTCGCCTGCGTCGACGGCCCCGAATTCGACGGCCACCTCATTGATTTTGACGAGGCGATGAGCAGATCCCGCACCTATGCCGACTTTGAGGCGCACGAGAGAGAAGAGACGTGCAACCTGTTCAAAAAGGAGGTGCAGTAATATGGCTCCTAAATTCAATATGAGTCCTTTGAAAAACCCGATGCCCACCCAAGACCCTATGGTGAGGAACGGCAACTTTGAGGAGGTCGCGCTCGGCTACACGGCGGAGATGGCGATTGACGAAGCAAAGCGTTGTATCGGCTGTAAAAATAGACCTTGCGTGGCAGGTTGCCCCGTCAACATCGATATCCCTGGGTTCATCGCAAAAGTAGCGGAAGGGGATTTTGAAGGGGCGTATCAGGTGATTGCAAAAGACAGCAGTTTGCCTGCCGTCTGCGGCCGCGTCTGCCCTCAGGAAAGTCAATGCGAAGGCAAGTGTACGCGTGGTATCAAGGCGGGTTGCGAGGCGGTCTCCATCGGCAGATTAGAGCGTTTCGTCGCCGACTATCACAATGCGAATTGCACGGTTAAACCCGTACCTGCCCCCTCCAACGGGCATAAAGTAGCCGTTATCGGTAGTGGCCCTGCAGGGCTTACCTGTGCAGGGGATCTTGCGAAACTCGGCTATGAAGTCACCGTTTTCGAGGCGCTCCACGTCGCTGGCGGCGTGCTTGTGTACGGTATTCCAGAATTCCGTCTGCCCAAGTCTATCGTAAGACAAGAGGTGGAGAACTTAAAGTCGCTCGGCGTTAAAATCGAGACGAATATGGTCATCGGCAGAGTCTTGACGATTGAGGAACTTAAGAGTGAGTACGGCTTTGAGGCGGTATTTATCGGCTCGGGCGCAGGCCTGCCTAAGTTTATGAATATCCCTGGCGAGAGTTTGAAAGGCGTCTATTCCGCCAACGAATTCTTGACCCGTTCCAACCTCATGAAAGCGTATCTTACGGGCAGCCATACGCCCATTCAACACGGCAAGTGCGTGGCAGTCGTCGGCGGTGGCAACGTCGCGATGGACGCGGCGCGCACGGCGAAACGCTTGGGTGCGGAGGTACACATCATTTACCGCCGTGGCGAGGAAGAATTGCCCGCGCGTAAGGAAGAAATCGAACACGCCAAAGAGGAGGGTATCATCTTTGACCTGCTCACCAACCCGACCAAGATTTTGGCGACGCCTACGGACAACCCTCGCGACCCTTCTTTCGGCTGGGTAAACGGCATCGAGTGCGTGCGTATGGAACTTGGCGAACCCGACGCCAGCGGTAGACGCTCTCCCAAGGTGATTGAGGGTAGCGAATTCACTATCCCCGTCGATTGCGTTATTATGTCCCTTGGCACCTCGCCCAACCCGCTTATCAAGGCGACGACGGAAGGGCTCGTCACCCTTCGCCGTGGCGAAATCGCGGTGGACGAAGTAGGCAAGACCTCTTTGGAAGGGGTGTATTGCGGCGGCGACGCGGCTACGGGCGCGGCAACCGTTATCAAGGCGATGGGCGCAGGTAAAGTGGCGGCAAAGGCTATCGACGAATATATCCAAAGCAAATAAGAGGGTTTCTTCTTATAGGCGGCGCAATACGGCGTTGTACTGCGCGCCGACTTGCTCGTGTACGCTTTAGTACACTCCCTTCGTCGGTGCTCGTACGCCTTGTCTTGTTTGACTATAACAGGAAGAGAACTTTTCAGT
>JAFVXN010000149.1 GCA_017501125.1 Clostridia bacterium | reverse complement strand
GCGTGACCGCTCGTCTCGATGGCGAGAGGGGCGTAGTCCCCAGCGGCGTTGAGGCGGAGCGCCTCGTTGATGACGTTTTTGTAGCCGCGCTTAAAGCGGTGGTGTTTGCCGCCTGCGTTTTGAAGGAAGGTGGCGAGCCCGTCGGAGGTGACGGAGTCGGTGACGATAGTCCCCTTCTTTTCTTGCAATAAGATAGCGGCGATTAGTGCGATGAGACGGTTGCGATTGATTTCTTCGCCACGCTCGTCCACTGCACCTGCTCTGTCTACGTCGGTATCGAATATGATACCGAAATCTGCCTTCGCCTCCACAACCGCCTGACAAACGGAGCGCATAGCCTCACCGTCTTCGGGGTTGGGAATATGGTTAGGGAAGCGACCGTCAGGCTCTAAGAATTGCGAGCCGTCGGTGTCCGCGCCCAAAGGCTTTAATACTTTTTCTGCGAAGAATCCGCCTGCGCCGTTGCCAGCGTCCACGACGATTTTTTTGCCTTTTAAGGGGCTGACCTCGCCCGTAGCCGCGCGTACCTTTTCCACGAGCGCCGCCGCATAGTCGTCCACGTAGGGTGCGCACGCAAAGGAGCCACCCGATTTTTCAGGCACACCGTTTGCCGCGACGGTCAAAATCTGCGTGATGTCCGCGCTTTCCAGTCCGCCGTCTTCGGTGAAGAATTTCAGCCCGTTTCTGTTGAAGGGCAGGTGACTGGCAGTAATCATAATCGACCCGTCGCAAGGGTACGCCGCTTGCCTTTTTTTGTCTTTCAAAAGCATGAACATAGAAGGGGTGGTGGACAAACCCGTGTCGACGGCTTTACCACCAGCGTAGACGATTCCTTCACGGACGGCTTTGGAAAGGGTGGGCGCCGAGATACGGGAGTCGTACCCGACGGCAACGCCTACGGCGTCCTTTCCCGTTTTCTCCGCCAGCCAGACGCAAAAAGCGGACGCGATGTTGCGTGCAATCTCCTCCGTCAAAGTGACGGGTTGACCCTCTACGCCTTCCACCGCGACACCGCGCACGTCCGTACCGTTTTTCAGTTGTAAATATCGTTGCATAGTCATAGTCTTATCCTTACGCTATTATTATACAGTTTCCGCGCGTTTTTTTCAAGTCTTTTTCAAAGAAAAAAGATACTTTTTTCGCCGTGGCGCAATTTATTTCCCTTCCCTCTTTTGTGAAGGGGGAGGAGTATTGCAATTGCTGAGAATATGGCTGTATTTTTGTTGACATGGCGTGCGTTGATATGCTATAATGACCAAAATGTTTACCGAGGAAACAACCGACTATGCGTCTTTTCGAGATTTCGTCCGATTCGACTTGCGATTTGAAAAAGCAATACGTACAAGAGAGAGGGGTGTGGATAGCACCGCTGTCTTTCGTCGTCGAAAAAGAGGGCGTTTTGGAAGAGGGCGTAGACGATTTTGCCTGCGAGGAGGATTACGTCGCTTTCTATCAAAAGTTGCAAGAGGGCGCCCTTTCTCGCACTTCGATGCTGAATTTTGAAAAACATTACGAGTATTTTGCCTCGCTCGCGAAAGCAGGGGTCAAGGAAGTGGTGCACTTTACCCTCTCGTCGGGGCTTTCGCCTACTTCTATGGTGGCGGTAAAGGCGGCGGTCGCCGTCAAGGAAGAGTATCCCGATTTCAACGCCTACGTCGTCGATTCGCTGACTGCAACGGTTGGGCAAGGTATGCTCGTTGAGGTCGCCTGCGACTGCCGCGATAAGGGGCTTAGTGCGCAGGAGACGTATGAAAGATTGCTCGATCTTTGCCTGCACGTGCAACATTGTATTATTCCGCACGATTTGTTCTATTTGCGAAGAGGCGGGAGGGTCTCTAGCGTCACGGCGGCGGTGGGTACCGTCCTCAACATCAAACCCGTACTGACCTTCGATACGTCGGGGAAATTGCAGACGGTGGCAAAGTGCAAAGGGATAAAAATGGCGTACGCCAAGGTGGTGGATTCGTTAAAGCGGGCGCCTTTGGACGACTTGCAAAAAATCACCGTCGTACACACGGGCAACTATAAGGGCGCGGAGGAGTTGGCGTCGCTCGTAGAAGGGTGCACGGGCGTCAAACCTGCCGTCACGATTATGGGTCCCGTCATCGGCTCCCACGTGGGTCCTGGCTCGGTGTCTTGCGCGTGGATATCCACCTGCACGAGAGCGCAATTGAATGAAAATTAAAAAAGCGGCTTTTTGCCGTTTTTTTTCTTGCTTTTTTTGCGGATTTAGCGTATAATAATAATCGAACAATTTAGTTGCGCACGGTAGACTTCTTAGCCGAAGTCTTTAATAGGGAAGAGAGAAAGGATATTCCGTTGCTCCACTGCCCCCGCAACCGTAAGGGCGTTTTTGCCTCTTTTCATTGCCAGAAAGGTGAGAAGGAAAGGGGCGTGTACGGGCTGAACCGCACGAAACGCCGTAAGTCGGGAGACCTGCCGTCGTGATTTTACTGCTTTTTGCGGATGGGCGAAAAGGAGGGTAAGTCGCTTTTGGGGCTTCTTTTCGTCGTCCTTAAAAAGGGCGATTTTTCTTTTGGAGGCGGATATGAAAAAATTGTGGACGAAACTTATTATTTTTTGCACGACGATTTGCACGCTAGTGGGCTTGCTTTGCCTTTCTTCGTGTGCGGCACCGCAAAAACAAGCGGACGGCACCGTCGTCCATCGCGAGGCGGGATTGTTGATGATTCGTATTGATTCCGCAGAAGAGGGAGCAACCCTCAAAGACGCGATGACGAAGATGCAGGCGGACGGCAAAATTACCTTTGAGGAAGACGGGACGGGCATGATTCTTTCCGTCGACGGCTACGCGGCGAGCGGTAGCGGATGGTGGGGACTTTATACCTCGGACGAGGAATTCGATATGGGTTATCCCGAGTACAACCTCTACGTAGGCGCCGAGATATATTATTGTTCCAGTTTAGGGTATGCGCTCTTGCCCGTCGCCGTAGGCGAAACGTACGTTTGGCATTACGGGGGTTGAGATGTTTAGACAAGCCAAAGACCTAGCGTACGTGGCGGTGTATACCGCGCTATTAATAGGCAGTCAATTTTTATTGTCGGCGGTGCCTGGGGTGGAGTTGGTGACGCTGCTACTTACGTGCTTTGCCTACGTCTTCGGCGTGGCGCGCGGTTGTCTTTGCGCGACGGTGTTTTCGCTGATTAGGCAGTTCGTTTTCGGGTTCCAGCCTACCGTACTTTTGCTCTATCTTATCTATTTTAACCTCTTATGTCTGACTTTTGCTCTCTTGGGAAAAGCGTGGCGGGGGAAGGAGTTGC
>JAFVXN010000011.1 GCA_017501125.1 Clostridia bacterium | reverse complement strand
TTAGGCACGATTTGTTGGACGACGACGCCGTCGTCTTCGGCAACACTTGCGGCGCCTGCTACATCAGGGGCAACCATACGGATAGAGCCGTCAAGATGGAATACGCCGACTACAAATATCTCGGCGTATGGCATATGGATAAGACGGACGCGCCTTACGTGTGCTTGGAGCCGTGGAGTTCCCTCCCCTCCACCGACGGCGAAGTGACCGTCCTTGAAAAGCGCGAAAACATCTTCGCTATCGGGGCGGGCGATAGCAAATCGGCAACCTACTCCTTAGAGGTTATCGACTGACGAATCATAGACGAAAAAGACGGGCATAGCCCGTCTTTTTTTATACTCGTACATCAAGAATTTTGTTCGACTACTTCCGCCACTTCCTCGTCCTCTTCTTCCGTCTCGGTCGGCGGCGTATCCTGTTTTTTCGTCTTTGATAAAGAGAGAAGTTTTTTAACCAGCAAATCAAGCCCAAAACTTAACCAGAACAGACCTATGCCCTGTGCAAAAACCATCATCGCAATATACAAGCCTTTATTGAAATTGTATACCGCCAAGAAGATGGGCAACGCAAACGGCTGACCGAGGAACATGCCGTTGCCGTCGCGCACCAACGGATTGACAATCATAGAAATGACGCTGAATAAAAGCACGATGACGAGATAATAAAGAGAGTCAACGGGTTTTGCCTTATAACCCTTCTTCCACATAATCATCACGCCCGTATAGAACATCAACCAGTGATAAACAAAACTGTGCCATACGCTGGGGTGCCACAGAGGATACATTCCGAGCGAAGTGCTGGGATAGATACTGAAAAACAAACTCGCTAAAATGCCACCCATACAAATATACGCATAGCCGATCTTCGTCAACACCTTGACGTTAGTCAAAGTCAACCAAATCGCCACGATAAATATGGAGCAATAATACAGGGGCATCCATTGCGTCGCAGGATCGCCTTTGATCGCCTTTAACGCAATTTTAACAATCTCCATCACGGTGACGGCAATCGCAACGATCCACTGCAATCTGCCGACCCCTTTTTCCGTCATTTTTCTTGACAGGAAAAACGCTGCCACCATAGATAACACGAACGCTACGACCGTAAACAAGTGACCCCACGTATATATGCCGCATACGTCGCTCGGCTGAAAATAATCGTAAAAAAATTTCATCCTACCGCCTCTCTAAACGCCTAAATACGCTTTCTTCCTTTCTTATTAGTATATGCAAAGGCTACGCCTTCCGTAGCAAGTAGAGCAAACGTTTCTTTTCCGTTTTTTGGAAAAATAGTTTAGCCGTTGACAAAATGTAATTAGATTTTAGTACAATAAAAATGGATTGTCAAATATTTATCCCCTCATTTTTTACATTTCACACAAATTTCAACAAAAATGCGCCCTTTTGTCGGGGCGCATCGATTATAAAGTTGTTTTTGAGTCTGTCTGTAAGCCGAGTTCTGTCTTGCACGGTCATCTATCTAGACTTGCCGTTGCCGACAAGTTCAAGCGATATTCACGGCAATCCACCGGACGGACAGCCCTATACGGCGGACGCCCAATCTTGCAGCGGGTGGGGTTTACATGGCATACCGTGTCACCACGGTATCGGTGAGCTCTTACCTCGCCTTTCCATCCTTACAAGGTCACCCTTGCGGTTTATTTCTGTTGCACTATCCTTAAAGTCGCCTTCACTTGACGTTATCAAGCACCCTGTCCTATGCTGCTCGGACTTTCCTCATGACGTTTTCACGCCCCGCGACCGCACGGCAAACTCAAAAACAAATATATTATACCACGTATTGAGAAAAAAATCATCTTTTTATGCACTCTTTTTTCCTCTTTCCTGTTGCTTTTTTTTACGCAAAGGGGTATAATGATAACATAATCATTATAATGGCGGAGAATTCGGCATTTTTAGAAGAAACGAGGTGAGATGGAGGCGTCCTTCGAGCCCCTTTCGATAAAAAGTCACCGCTACCGCCAGTAAGGAAGGACTTATGAAAAAAACCAAGATTATCTGCACCCTCGGCCCTGCAAGCGCCGACGAAAAAACCATCGCCGCGATGGCGAAAGCGGGTATGAACGTCGCAAGACTTAATTTCTCGCACGGCACCCACGAAGGACACGCCAAGATGATAGAAACCATCAAAAAGGTGCGCGACGACATGCGTATCCCCCTCCCTATCCTTTTGGATACCAAAGGTCCCGAATTTAGAATCGGCACCTTTGAAAACGGCAAAATTTTGCTCGAAGACGGGGATAAATTCTCCTTTACGACGGAGGATATCGTCGGCAATCAAGAGAAAGTAAGCGTCTCTTATAAAAATATCTGCGAAGATTTGTCCGTGGGGGATAAAATCTTGCTCAACAACGGATTGGTCGTCTTCCGCGTCGAAGAAATCGCCGCGCCTCTCGTCAACTGCGTCGTAGAAATCGGCGGCGAACTGTCTAATAAAAAGTCTATGTTCTTCCCCGATAAGGAATTGCATATGGAATTTTTAAGCGAACAGGACAAGGCTGACCTTTTGTTCGGTATCGAACAGGACGTTGACTTCGTCGCACTCTCCTTCGTATCCAAACCGCAAGATCTAATCGACGCGAAGGAATTCTTAAAAGCGCACGGTGGCGAAAAAATCGACGTCATCGCAAAGATTGAGAACCGTGCAGGCGTCAAGAACCTTATCGACATCATCAAAGTCAGCGACGGGATTATGGTCGCGCGTGGTGACCTCGGCGTCGAAATCCCTTTCGAAGAATTGCCCGACGTCCAAAAATATATCATCAATCAATGCCGTATCTACGGTAAACGAGTCATTACCGCTACGGAGATGTTGGAATCGATGATTCACAACCCCCGTCCTACCCGTGCGGAAATCTCCGACGTCGCTAACGCCGTCTACGACGGTACCTCTGCCGTTATGCTCTCGGGCGAAACGGCGGCGGGCGCATACCCTGCGCAATCCGTAGAGGCTATGACCAAAATCATCCGTCAGGCAGAAAAGCACATCGAACACATCCAAACGATCGAACACTTCTCTATCAACAGCACGGCGGAGGCACTCTCCCACTCTGCGGCGACCCTTGCAAAGGATCTCGACGCAAAAGCCATCGTCGTCTGCACGCGTACTGGCGGCACGGCGAGAAAAGTGTCCCGTTTCCGTCCCAACATCAATATCATCGGTATCACGACGGACGTGCACGCGTATAGACAACTCGCCCTCAGTTGGGGCGTCTTGCCTGCCATGGCGGAAGAATACACCTCCATCGATATTTTGTTCTACTTTGCAAAGAAAATCGCGATGGACAGCGGCTTGGTCAAAAAAGGCGACACCATCGTTATCACGGGCGGCACCCCCAACGGAAAGAGCGGCAACTCTAACCTTATCAACGTAGAAACGGTATAATATGGCAAGAGAAAAATTAGGAAGCCGATTAGGCTTTATCCTCGTCAGCGTTAGTTGCGCCATCGGCGTCGGCAATATATGGAAATTCCCGTACATGGTCGGTCAAAACGGCGGCGCAATCTTCGTCCTTATCTATCTTGCTTTCCTCGCCGTTATGGGTATCCCCGTCATGACGATGGAATTCTCCATGGGGCGTGCCAGCAAAAAAAGCCCCGTCAAGATGTACGACAGCCTCGCGCCCAAGGGCCCTAAATCTAAGTGGAAGGCACAAGGATTCGTGATGTTGGGTGGCAACGTAATGCTGATGATGTACTACTCCGTCGTCACCGCTTGGCTCCTTATCTATACCTTCAAAATGTGCGCGGGCGAATTCAACGGTATCACCGCAGAAAACTCCAGCGCCACCTACGCCACCGTCACGGGCAACCCTTGGTTGCAAATGGGCGTCGTCGCAATCGTCGTCGCACTCGGCGTGCTGGTATGCGCGCTCGGCGTAGGCAAGAGTCTGGAAAAAGTCAATAAAGTGATGATGATTGCTTTGTTCGTCTTGATGATTGCCGTCGCAATCAACTGTATGTTCTTGCCTGGTACGGCGGACGGATTATATTTCTACCTCGTGCCCGATTTTTCAAAACTGCAAGGACCTGCCCTTTTTACCACCATCGCCTCCGCCATGAGCCAGTCATTCTTTACCCTCAGCCTCGGCATGGGGTCTATGGCAATCTTCGGTAGTTATATCGACAAGGAACGCTCCTTGCTCGGCGAATCCATCAATATCGCCGTGCTCGACACCGTCGTGGCGTTGCTCGCTGGGCTTATCATCTTCCCCGCCTGCTTTTCCTACAACGGCGGCGCGGTGAACGCAGGACCTCCTCTCATCTTTATTACCCTACCCATGGTCTTCTCTAATATGTTCTTGGGGCAACTGTGGGGGGCTATCTTCTTCGTATGTTTGTGCTTTGCGGCGCTGTCTACCGTCTTTGCCGTCTTTGAAAACATCTTTGCGTGTTTTATGGAATTGACGGGCTGGGCAAGAATCAAAACTTGCCTCATCGTCGGTGCTGGACTGCTAGTACTTTCCCTCCCTTGTATCTTTGGGTTCAATCTCTTGTCTGGGTTCCAACCCTTCGGCGCTGGTAGCACTATCTTGGACCTTGAAGATTTTATCGTATCCCATCTAGTCCTGCCCATTAGTTCCTTGTTTATCGTCATCTTCTGTACGACCAAACTCGGCTGGGGCATGGACAACTACGTGGCGGAAGCCAACCTCGGCAAAGGTCTCAAAATCCGCAAAGGACCTCAGGTCTATATCAAATACGTCCTGCCCTTCCTCATCGGCACCTTCGTCGTCGTCAACCTCGTCTTTGAAATACTAAAAATGACGGGCGTTCTCTAAATATGAAAAGCCACACCTTTAAGGTGTGGCTTTTTTATTTGTCTTCGATTAAAAGGGCAACTTGCCTCTTTGTTTTAATAACTCGATAAAAATCTTTGCCGTGACCAGCGCGTCGTCAAAGGCGCGGTGATGCTGGAAGACGAAGCCGTAGTGGTCGGCTATCGTATTCAACTTAAAGTTGTTGAGCCCCGCCGTGC
>JAFVXN010000148.1 GCA_017501125.1 Clostridia bacterium | reverse complement strand
TTAACAACGCTGACGCCCTTAAAGCCTTACAGACAGCCATTGACGAATTCTCTAAAGATTACGAAGACTCTGGCAGTTTCACTAAGCAAAAAATGGTGGAAGTGGACGGAGACGACTACTACATCGGCAAAGACGCACAAAGACATCAAACCGTGACGGAAAGTTATGCAATCCCTGTAGAGCCTATCGTCATCAAAAACGTTAAAGTCAATAAATACTAAGAAGAAAATCCTGCCTCAATAGGGCAGGATTTTTTATCCGTGGATATCCGTAATTTTTCCCTCTTTTATTTCTACGCGAAAGATTTTCACTTCGTACAGTCTATCCGCTTTTTGGTAGATGAGCCCACAGGCAAGAGGATCTTCTTGAGGGAGGACGTAGAGAAAGTTCCCTAAAAAGGCGGGGATTTTTTCTTTTTCGTGTAAAAGTCGATCATTTAAAAATAGGGAAAAATCTCCGCCGAAGAGAATGCTTTCAAAAAAAGCAAAAGCGATAAGTTCCTCGGGAGGGAAGAACTTTTCTTGCAAGAGGGTGAATTGTACCCTTTCGCACCCGCCTTCGCTTAGCCGCCAAGCGCAGTCCGCTTTTCTTCCTTTGGAGTCGCGAAGAGGCAGCCTTGCGCGTAGAAACTCTCCGTCGAAATCGACGCTTTCACATTTTTCATATAGTAAGAGATTGGCATTGCTATCGATTAGACAAAAGTCCTCCTCACCGCGCAGCATCAATAGACTATCGACTTTTTGCGCCTCCTTTGGAAAAAAGGAAGGGGGCAGGGCATTGACGAACATCCCTTGTTTGGTTTCTATGCATATTTGCCTCTCCCCTTGCTGAAAGCAAGTGACGGCACAATCGTCTAGACGCGTTTGAAAAAGTACTTTCAAGGAAAAGTCGCACGGCATAAAGTCTTTAGCATAGATAGCGATGGCGTCCGGCAGTAGATAGACTTCGCAGCGTTCGGGGGGCTGAAAGGGTAATTGCTCCGTGATGAAAAAAGTGATGGGTAAAGCGTTTTGCGGACGGAATTCCACAAAGACTTCGTCTTTGGCGCACACCTCCGCGTGTCTGGCAAAGTTGTCCGTCTTACCAAAATACGCGCCGCCTAGGCTCAGCGCACAGGGAAGGGAAGATAAAAAATAAAATTTCATATCCTACCATATTCTTTTTTTACCGTTAAAATGTATAAAAAGGAAAAAATAGGTTAATAATTTTTTCAAATGAGGGCGAAAGCCCGTTGGAGGGAAAGAATATGGGCAAAATTAACGGCTATACGGAAGAAGAAGCAAAAAATTTGGTGGACTACATCCAAGAGGGTAGGCAAAAGGGCAAGACGCTAACTTATCTTTTTGCGACCTACGGCGTTAGAAACGGGCGAGCAAAAGGGAGCGTAAGAAACTACTATTATACGTTGATGAAGAACGAGAAAGGGGACGAGAGGATCGTAAAACTCTTAGACGGCAAGACCCTTTCCGTGGAGAAGATTCGTGCTTTTTCGGAGGAGGAAACGGATCAAGCGTTGAGAAGTATCTTGGCGGAAAAGAGCAAAGGTTTATCTATCCGTAGGGCGATTTTTAATTTGTCCGGCGGGGACGACAAACTGATGCTCCGTTTGCAAAACAAGTATCGCAATACCTTAAAAAAGTACCCGGAACGAATCCAGGCACTTCAAAAGGAAATGGGGATCGATGAGAAAGACGGGGTAGACTTTTCACGCTTGAATTTGCAAAAAGAGGGGTACGTGTCCGTGTCTAAAGGCAAAAAAGCGGAAGAAAAAGCATTTTTGCAACGCCGTCTAGAAAAAGAAATCAACGAGTTGTACGATAGACTTGCCCAAGGCTTAAAGGAAGAAAACGAGCGTTTGCGCAAGGAAAACGAACGGCTGAAAGAGCAAGTTTCGTCCCATCAAAAGAAGCACGGCTGATAAAAAACCCTGCCAACTAGGCAGGGTTTTTGCGTATACAAGTTTACGCTTTTTTCTTTTTATCCGTCTTTTCTTCGGCGGTTTTTTGGGTGGTCGCGGTTTCCATCATTTGGATTTTTTCGTCGATCATATCGTCGAACTTCATCTTTAATTCGTCTTGACTTTTTTTGACGAGAGAACGCATTTTATAACTATTAGTGACGACGAGTGCGCCTGCGACTGCGCCCAGCATAAGACCAGCGGCAAATTTCTCCATAGTTTCCTCCTTTGGCTTCGTGCCTTGCAAAGTCAGTATGTGAAAAAAACAGGAAATGATACGTAAAAAGCCTAAAAAAGGGCTAGACGACGGGCGCGGCTTGTATTATAATATTAGTATGATTGCAAAAAGGGTATTGGCTTTAGATATAGGAGACAGGCGTATCGGCGTAGCGGTGAGCGATCCGTTTAACGAGTACGCAATGCCCTGCGAGACGTATTTTCGGACGCGCAATTTCGAGGCGGACGTAGCGGCATTGGCAAAACTTGCCCAGGACAAAGGGGTGGGGGTAATCGTGTGCGGCTTGCCCGTCAATTTCGACGGTACGGACAGCGTGCAGACGGAAAAGACGCAACGATTTATCGACGCTTTAAAAGCAAAGACGAACTTGCCTATCGAGATAGAGGACGAGAGATTTACGACGATGCAAGCACGCGAAGTGCAAATCGCAGGCGGCGTCAAGCGTCAAGATAGAAAGAAAAGCGTCGACTCTATCGCGGCATCCTACATCTTAGACGGGTACCTGGCACGGCAAAAACAAAAAGGAGGCGCGCAAAACGGCGCGAAAAAGGCTATGAATGAAGAATTGTATGAAGAAGAATTGAACGAGGAAGACGGCATCGTATATTTGGTGGACGACGAGGGCAACGAAGAGGCTTACGTCGCTATCGACAAAGTGGATTATAAAGGCGCAGAGTATTGCGTGTTGAGAAGAGCGTATCCCGAAACGCAAGAGGACGAAGAAGAGGTCGTCATTTTCCGTATGGAAACGGAGGGTGAAGACGTGCAGTTGTTCCCCGTTGAAGACGACGCGCTTTTGGACGAGGTCTTTGCAGAGTTTTGCAATCAATACGAAGATTTTGAGGATGCGGACGAGGCGGCTTCCTTAGATTCCTAAAAGGCGTATATACGTCGCAATACGGCGTCGCCACTTGCGTTTTTCTAGGTCACGT
>JAFVXN010000147.1 GCA_017501125.1 Clostridia bacterium | reverse complement strand
GGGTACGAGTTGCTCGCCAACAGCATCTATTATTTTATGGATATCCAAAAGATGATTCAGACGATTAAGGTGCAATTCCACACCTATATCAAGACGGCGCAACTGTACGACACCATCGAGGGGTTGCGTCCTATCTTGAAGAACGCGGCGAAAATGATGGACGATATGCCCAGCCTTGAAAAGAACAGCCGTGACTTTATGAAATTCAAGAGGTCTTTGCTCCGCGGTCAATTGAATATGAAGGCGATGTCCTCTATGATGACGAGCGTCAATCCTGCTACGCAGGCGTCGAGGAGCCGCGAGGACTTGGATATCCTCAAAGACAAGATTATGATGGGCGCAAAGGGGCCTATGTCTTCGATGTCTACGGCGACGGCTACGGATACCAGTCGCACCGCGCAGAACGAGGATTTCTTCGCCGCAATCAACGGCTAATATCAGGCGCTTTGCGCCTATAAAAAGAGGGGAATATGTCTAATTTTAATTTTCCCGTAAAAAAGCAGACTTACGCAATCGCACTCAAGAACACGAAAGATGCTTTCGTGGCGGGCGACACGGAGACGGGGCTCGATTACTTAGAAAAATCCATCTCGTTGTGTAAGGAACTGATTGCGCATTGTTCCGTGGAACAATGGCAACGGGAATTGTCGATAGAATTAAAAAAATTGGAGACGATCAAGAGCAATTTCTTGGAGAAGGGAATCAACCCCTTCGCGCCTCGCGCCGCTCAAGAACGGCAGACGGGCGGCGGTCAGGGAGAGAAATCGGGCGAGAAAAACCCCGTCTATTTTTCCAAGGAAAGCCCCGACGTCACGCTCGCGGATATCGCGGGCTTGAAAGAGGTGAAAAAGCAAATTTTGCTCAACGTCATCACCCCCTTAAAAGATCCCGATTTGTATTATAAGTACAAGGAGGAGGCAGGGTGTCAGATTTTGATGTACGGCCCTCCTGGCTGTGGTAAATCCTTCGTCGCAGAGGCGATCGCAGGGGAACTCAAGTGCGCCTACGCCATCGTCAACGCCAGCGATATTTTGGATAAGTACGTCGGCGAGGCACCGAAAAAAATCGTGCAGATTTTCGAAGAGGCAAAGTCGTACGACAACTGCCTGATTTTCTTCGACGAGTTGGAGGTGCTTTTCGCCTCGCGTGAGAGCGACGATTCCACCCATACCAAGGACGTCTTGACGACCTTCTTGACTTGCTTATCAGGCTTTAACAGCAAAAAATCCAAGACCAACGTGCGCGTGGTTATCGGTGCGACCAACAGACCTTGGGCGCTCGATTCCGCATTGCTCCGTGGTAAGCGATTCGACACCCATTTGTACGTGGGATTGCCAGATGAAGAGGCGAGGCGGTTTATGGTCAAACGCGCCTTTAAGAACAGTGGGGAATTGCTCGAAAATACCGATTTGACGGTGGACGAACTGGTCGGTATGTTCGACGGTTATTCGGGCGCGGACATTTCGTCCATGGTCGAGAAAATGAAATCTTTGGCGTTGGAGAGGGCGCTCACCAAAAGGGCGCAGGGCGAGCAGGGCTTGGAGCCCGTCACGAAAGCGGACGCCAAAAAGGTGTTCGACGGCTACCGCAATTCGATTACGCCCGAGAGTTTGTGCGCGTACGAGGCGTTTAGAAGAGGAGAGATATAATGGGAGAATACATGAAGAAACTGCTGGCGGTAGAGCGCTTCCTTTACGCGGGACGCACCGAGGCAGCGAAAGAGGAACTTCGCGACTTGCTCAATTGCCTCAACGAGGATTTTAAGAAGGCAAGGATGCCGATGGAAAAGGAAAGGACCCGTCAGGCAATCGTCAAACTGTTGCCCGCCCTCGAAGATCTTAAAAAAGGTCAGGTCTCCGCGCGCGTCGTCTCCATTTTAAGGCTCGACCCGACGCAGTTGCCTTCGGCAAAGACTTCGCTTGGGGCGCAGACGGCGACGACCTATCCCACCGACGAGATGAAACCCGACTCTTCGTGGCTGGACGACGTATCCTTAGAGGGGATATTCGATTTGCCTACCGACAAGTTGACGGAGCCCGCAAAGGAGCCCGCTCCCGCGCCCGAAAAGAAAGAGGAACCGAGAAAGCCCAAGAAGGCGAAAAACGGCGCGAAAAAGGAGATGTCTCCCTTGCTCTTGGAGGATTATATCGGTCAGGAGAAGGCGAAGGCGAGCCTGCGTATTTCGATAGCGGCGGCAAAGAAGGAAAACAGGGCGCTTTCGCACCTGCTCATTTGCTCCTCCTACGGGTTGGGCAAGACGACGCTCGCCAACATCATCGCCAACGAAATGGAGATGCCCTTTTTCACCGTCAACGCGACCAACTTAAAAGACACGAAATCCCTTTCCCTTTTCTTCTCGAAGATTGAGGAAAGTTGTATCATCTTCATCGACGAAATTCACTCGCTCAAGAACGACGTACAGACGGTCTTGCTCTCCATTTTGACGGATTTTGCGGTGAGTTTTATCGACGAGAACGGCGAGGAGCAATATTACGATTTGCCCCCCTTCACGCTGATCGGTGCGACGACGCAGGCAGGGGAGTTGTTAAAGCCCTTCCTCAACCGATTTACCATTCTCGAACTGGTCGATTACACGCCTGAGGAAAAGGATATTATCGTCAAATCCAAGTTCGCGAAACTTGGCTATGAAATCACGCCCGAGGCGGTGGCGGACGTCGCAAAGCGTAGCCGTGGCGTGCCTAGGACGATAGAGACGTATGCCAAAGGCATACGCGATATCGCATTGACGCAGGATTCCCGCGTCGTGACGACGGCGCACACTCAGCAGTACTTTACCATGTACGACATCGACGAGTTGGGCTTGACGAAGAACGATTTGCTCGTCTTAGAGGTGCTTGCCGAGGCAACCAAGCCTTTGGCGCTCATCACGCTGGAGTCCAAGACGGGTATCCAAAAAGAGGATTTGGCATACCGCTACGAGCCCTATCTTTTGAAACTCGGCTTGATGGACAAGACGGCGAGCGGTAGGGTAATCACGCAAAAGGGCAGGGAGTACCTCAGCCCCGACGCACCCAAGAAGGACACGGAGGAAAGCCCTGAAGACGGGGCGGACGACAGCGACGAATAATGGCACAAGAGATGATTAAATGCCCGAAATGCGGGGAAACGGATTTGAAGATGGCGTCGGGTGGGGTCTACGTATGTCCCATCTGCGCTACGAAAATCCAAGACAATAAAATTCAAGAGATTTTGGACCTCTTAAAAAGCCGTCCCGAAACCTACGTCGGCAACGCTCGATTCCGTTTGAGAAGGGAGTTGAAGGCGGACGAGGACGAGACGGATTTTGAGATCGTCGCAAAGCAGGCGGACCGTATCTTGGAGGAGGACCCCGAGGACGTCCTCGCTAACTTCTATCTGCTCCTCGCCAAGCGCGAAAAGAGCGATAAGAGCCGCGAAAGGTATAGAAAAAATCTAATCAAACTCGCAAAAGAGGATTTGGAAGGCTACCAAGCCAAACAAATCGTCGAGGAGGCGGTTAAGTTTTATGCCTCTTACGAAAAGGAAAAAGAGGCGATTTGCGCCTTTCTCGACGCGCACGGCGCTAAGTTGCCGCACGCAAAATCCATCTACGTCAAGCAGATGGACGAAAAGGACGAGGAGTTAGAGGACGAGAGCGAAGCGGAAAAATTCCGCCTGTTAAGCCGCAAAAAAGCGGAGATAAGAAAACTTATGGACCTCGGGCAGACGAGCAAGGCAATCCGCAAGATTGAAGACGCCCTGTTAGACGACGACTGCGACGAAAAAGCGCTGAGAAAGATGCTGTTGCAGGCGCAGGCGGACGAGGGTATCGTCGACACCAAAGAGGGGAAGATGAATATCTCGTGGCTGAAAAAAGCCTGCACGGCGACGGAATTCGCCGCGCTCGAAGAGGATTACCCTTGCTTGATCGACGACAAGCGCTCCTTGGAAAAGGGGCTGAAACTGTTTGCCGATAAGAGATTCGCCGAGGCTTTGCCCTGCTTTGAAAAGGCGGCGAAAAAGGGAAACGTAGACGCGCTGTACAAGTTGGGCGAGATGCATTTCGTAGGGCGTGGGGTCGACAGGGATCCTGCGCGCGGGGTAGGCTACTACGAGGAGGCGGCAAAGAAAGGCAACGTCGAGGCGTGCCGTATGCTCGGCGTGGCGTACGCTATGGGAAACGGGGCACCCAGGGACGAGAAGAAATCGCACGAATACTTCCTTGCTGGGGCTAAAAAGGGCAACGCCTTCTGCCAGTGCAAGGCGGCGAAGAACTTTATGGACGGCGTCGGCACCAAGGAGAATCCCTTAGAAGGGTTCCGTTGGTATATGAAGGCGGCGGAACAGGGCAGCGTCGACGGGATAAGAGAACTCGGCTATTGCTACAAGTACGGCAACGGCACGGACGTCAACCTTGACTACGCGAAGGAGTGTTTCCTCAAAGCCAGCGAAATGGGCGACCTTGAGGCAAAGCGCGAAATCCGCGGCTTCTAACCGACGAAAATAGCAAAAAACAAAAACACCTAAAAAAGCACCCACAACGGGGTGCTTTTTTGTATGTAATTTTATTTTTCGCAACCGCTTATAGCACTTCAATTTCGTACTCGCTTCCGCGAGATTCCCCTTATATTTTGCTTGTAATTATATTAGGTATCAAAACCTTTGATCTTTGTGTTATGAGTAAATTATAAGTTTTTATAAAATATTTTTATTTTTTGAGTAGAAACACTTGACAATACTTTTTTATTATGGTAAATTATAAATACAATAACAAAAGGAGTTTTTATAAATGGATAAAAAGTCTT
>JAFVXN010000146.1 GCA_017501125.1 Clostridia bacterium | reverse complement strand
CCTTTGTATATACATACATCTTTTTTATTATACCACTCTTTCCCTCCCCTGTCAACCGCTTTTAAAAATTTTGTCATAGTGTTCAATGACGGATTTTTCTTTACTATTTTGGCAAACCTCTTTCCAAAAGAAAAAATACGTGCTATAATAGTCGTATGGCAAACTACGAAATTTTATCTCAAAAAACCCAAACGCAAATGCAAGAGAACGGTGGCAAAAATCTTTCCCCGTTTGCCTGCAAAGACGAGGCGGCAATCCGACGCGTGGACAATCCTCACGACGAGGGCAACGCGTGGCGAACGGCGTTTATCCGTGATACGGATAAAATCCTGCATTGCCCTTTTTACAATCGCTATGCGGACAAGACGCAAGTCTTTTCTTTAATAAAAAACGACGATATCACGCGCAGGGCTTTGCACGTGCAGATCGTTTCGCGCATCGCTCGTACCTTAGGGGCGGCGCTTGGCCTCAACGTCGACCTCATCGAAGCCATCTCTTTAGGGCACGACTTAGGACACACCCCGTTCGGTCATACAGGCGAGCGTTTTTTGGACGAAATTTATAGAGAAAAGACGGGAAAACGGTTCTTTCACAACATTCACTCCGTCCGTGTCGTAGACGAGATTTTTCCGCTCAATTTGACGCTACAAACGCTCAACGGCATCGCCGCGCACAACGGCGAAATGGAACTTTCCAAATACGCACCCGAGCCGATGACGAGTTTTGCCGATTTTGATAAAAAAATAGCAGCCTGCTACTTAGAAGAAAGTGAGATGAGGCAATTTACGCCCTCCACCTTAGAAGGCTGCGTGATGCGGATTAGCGACATCATCGCCTATCTTGGCAAAGACAGACAAGACGCACAAAAGAGCAAACTGCTTAGCGACGACGCTTATGAGGATTTCGGCATCGGTACGATCAACGCAGAGATGGTCAACAATCTCATGGTCAATCTCTTAGAGCATAGTTTCGGCAAAGCGTATATCGCGATGGACGAAAAGCATTTCACTGCCCTCACGCAAGCCAAAAAAGAAAATTACCGTCTTATCTACGGCGCGGCACAGACTAAAGATGCGGACGACACCTTGCGGAGGATGATGCAAAAGACGTACGACAAACTGCTTGCCGACCTTGTAAGCGGCAGGCGAGAAACGCCCGTCTTTACCCATCATCTTCGCTATCTTGACAAGCCCTATTACAAACGGCGCGTCCCCTACGAAGAAACGGAAAAAAATCAAATGGTCGTCGACTATATCGCCAGCATGACGGACGACTATTTTATCGATCTATACCATCACCTTTTCCCCAGCGACACCCTCTCGTTGCAATACGTGGGATACTTTGATTGAGGAGCGACTATGTATCCAGTAAAAATCACCGCCGTCAAACAGGTCCGCCATGACGACCTTATCCAGCAATACGAAAATCCCATCACGCACGCATGCGATATACGCGTGGGACAATCTTTTTTAAGCCTCGACGGACAAAAGCCGGACGGATTTTGCGACAGCGCGTGGGAGAGTGTACGCCCCTTTGTGCAGGCGCTGGCAAAAGGCGAGGGCAACTTCTTCGACGGTTGGATGAAAAATCCCTATTCTGCCATGATCTCT
>JAFVXN010000145.1 GCA_017501125.1 Clostridia bacterium | reverse complement strand
GTCGGGCAAAAATATGCCGCTTTGGCGGAAACGGTACAACCGCTTTCTGCCGTACAAGCGTTGCCTCTCATTCTTTTGGAGAAGAATACGATTGCCAGAAAATCTCTTGATGGGTTTATGGATGCGATGGGTGTCAATTTGTCCTCCTCTATCGAAGTTGGCAGTTGGGATTTGATGAAACGCCTCGTCGTAAAAGGCATGGGAGCAGGCGTTATCCCTAAGGAATATGCACAAAGAGAAATGGAAGAGGGGACGTTGTTTGAGGTAAAGACTGATCCAACGTTGCCTGCACGTTCGGTGGGGATGCTGCTTTCTAAGCAAGTGCCTCCTTCTTACGAAGTTCGTGCTTTTGCAAAATTGTTTGATATCGAAGTATAAAAGGAAACTTATGGCTAAACCGAACGATAAACTGAGAAATTTTTGTATCATCGCCCATATTGATCACGGTAAAAGTACGCTTGCCGATCGATTGATAGAAAAGACGGGGCAGGTATCCAAACGGGATATGGAAGAGCAATTGCTCGATAGTATGGATATCGAAAAAGAGAGGGGGATTACCATCAAACTTACCCCCGTGCGCATGTATTATACGTCAAAAGACGGTACGGAGTACGAGTACAACCTTATCGACACCCCGGGACACGTGGACTTTACCTATGAAGTCAGCCGTTCTTTAGCGGCGTGTGAGGGCGCGATTTTGGTCGTAGACGCTACCCAGGGGGTAGAGGCGCAGACGCTTGCCAACGTCTATTTGGCGTTGGAAAACAACTTGGAAATTTTGCCCGTTATCAATAAAATAGATCTTCCTAGCGCAAGAGTGGAAGAAGTCAAGCAAGAGATAGAGGACGTCATAGGCTTGGACGCTTCGGACGTGCCTTGCGTGTCGGCGAAAGAGGGCACGAATATCGAAGATCTCTTGGAGGCAATCGCACAAGTATTCCCTGCGCCTCAAGGGGAAACGGATTCTCCTTTAAAGGCGCTGATCTTCGACAGTTATTACGACAATTATAAAGGAGTTATCCTCTTTGTTCGCTTGCAAGACGGCAGCGTCAAGGTGGGGGATAAAATTAAGACCTTTCTTTCCGATGCCGTTTATGTCGTTACGGAAGTGGGCGCGTTTGCTCCTTGATTATTTCCAAAAGAGAAATTACAGGCAGGCGATGTAGGATATATCGCGGCGTCCATTAAGTCTATTCAAGACGTTGCGGTAGGGGATACGGTCACCAACGCACTTGTCCCTGCGGCAGAGCCGTTGCCTGGTTATAAAAAAGTACAGCCCGTCGTCTTTTGTGGTATTTATCCCTTTGATGGGAGCCGCTTTAACGACTTAAAAGAGGCAATTTTAAAATTGCAGTTGAACGACGCGTCCCTCATCTTCGAGCCGGACAACTCCGTGGCCCTCGGCTTTGGTTTCCGTTGTGGGTTCTTAGGACTTTTGCATATGGAAATCATCCAAGAGCGTATCGAAAGGGAATTCAACTTGGATATTATTACGACGGCGCCGTCGGTAAGTTATCTAGTGCATAAGACGGACGGTACGGAACTTTTCGTCGACAACCCGTCGCATCTGCCCGATCCCTCGGATATCGAGTATATGGAAGAGCCTATCGTCAAAGCGGAGATATTTACGCCTCCCGATTATATGGGGCAGGTTATGGACCTTTGTAAAGAAAAGCGTGGCGTCTTCAAAAATATGACCTATTTAGACGAACGCCGTGTCAAACTAGAGTATACATTGCCATTAAATGAAATCGTCTATGATTTCTTTGACGGCTTAAAGTCGCGCACGAAAGGGTACGCGAGCCTCGATTACGAGTTGGCAGGGTATCAACGCTCAAAACTCGTGAGACTGGATATCTTGCTCAACGGCGATATTTGCGACGCGTTGTCCATTATCGTCTTTGAGGGTAGG
>JAFVXN010000144.1 GCA_017501125.1 Clostridia bacterium | reverse complement strand
CGCAAGTGTTGCCGAAGACGACGGCGTCGTCGTCGAACAAATCGTGCCTAAAAGGCATCTTCGTCCCGTCTACGAGTGGATAGAGAGGGGTTTCGCCCGACATAAATTTGCTGGGCGATAAGGTATGGCGCACGGCAGGGGTGGCTTTTTCGAATTCAAGATAATAATCTTCGAATTTTCCGCCGTCGAAGGGGATATTGATCCCAGGGTGCCCGCCGAATCCGCAATACATCGTCTCTTTCCCGTCGTTGACGGCTTTGTATTCCACCGTCAGTTTTTTGCCGACGATGGCAAAGCGCACGAAGAAGGAAAATTCATAAGGATATTGCGTTTTCGTCTCGTCGGTGGAGCGGAAGACGAAGGTGAGGCTGTCGTCCGTTTTTTCGTAGAGTTCGAAGGGGTAGTATCTAGCGAGACCGTGGCAGCGGAGTTCGTATTTTTTATCGCCTGCCAGGTAGTAGCCTTGATACATTCTACCGATGACGGGGAAGAGGTTGTAGGCTCTGCCCGTCCAATATTTTTTATCGCCTTGCCAAAGATATTCCACGCCCGTATCCTTTGAGAAAAGGGAGGCGAGTTGCGCGCCGAAGTCCTCGACGGCGACTTTCAAGTGTTCGTTTTCGATGGTATAAATCATAATATTCTCCTTATATACGCACTTTCAATATTATATCATAGAAAAAGAGATTTGTAAAGGGCGCTAAGACAAATTGCGGTGAAAAATTATTTTGAAAAAAAGTTCTTTCAAACGCTTGACAGGTCGAAAAGAAATATGTTATAAATGATATGTAGAGTGAAGAATCGTTGTGGACGAGTGGCCTTTTCAGGGGAAAAGGATTAAGGAAAAATGAAAAGCAATAAAAAAGAGAATAAAATGGTATTGAGCAATATGCACGAGAAACCCTTTGAATAGGGCAATCTTGTGCATATTTTTTTTGCATTTGGACCATTTAATATAAAAAAGACTATATTATACGTTAGGAGAAAAAAATATGGAAGTAGTTCAACTCATCGGAAACTTAGTCTGGTTGCTTGCCGGCGTCGGCGTATTTATCGTCGGGATGAATTTCTTGAGCGACGCGCTGGAGCGTAGCGCAGGCGGCGGTATGAAAAAGATGCTTGGCAAGATCACGGGCAACCGCTTTTTGGGGGTCGGTATCGGCGCGGGCGTGACGGCGATTATCCAGAGTTCGTCGGCGACGTCGGTTATGGTCATCGGTCTCGTCAACGCGGGCGTGATGACGCTGATGCAGGCGGTTCCCGTCATTATGGGTGCCAACATCGGTACGACAATCACGGGCGTACTCGTCGCTCTCAAGAACGATTATTTCAATATGCTAATGTACCTTTTGGCGTTTTCCGGCGTCATGATGGGCTTTTTCAAGAGTGATAAAGTTAAACTGGCTGGCAAACTGTGCGCTGGCTTAGGTCTTATCTTCGTCGGCCTTAACATCATGAGCAGTCCCGAAGCCTTCGGCAGCCAAGCGGTCAAGACCTTCTTTAGCGGAATTTTCGAAAAGGTCGACTTCCCCTTGTTGCTTATCTTGATAGGGGCAATTTTCACGGCACTTATCCAGAGTTCGTCTGCGGCGACGGGTGTCGTCATCACGATGGTAGGCGTAGGCACGCTCAGCCTTGACCAAGCGTTGTTTATCGTCCTCGGTGCCAACATCGGTACCTGTGTGACGGCGCTCTTAGCGTCGGTGGGTGCCAACGCGAACTCCAAGCGCGTAGCGCTTATCCACTTCACCTTCAACGTGATCGGTACCGCGCTGTTCACGGCGGTCATCTGGATATTCAAAGACTTTGTCGTCCATATATTGACGTCGATGTTCCCCGTTGCGGAAGGCGCGGACGCGTCGACAATGCAGATGGCACTCCAGATGCGCGTATCTATGTTCCACGTCATCTTCAACGTGTCGACGACGCTTCTGTTGTTGCCGTTCGTAAAATTACTCGTCAAATTCTCCCAGTTCGTCATCAAAGATAAAGAGGCGAAAAAAGAGGACGGCGTCTCTCTCAAATACGCCGATGCCCGCTTGATTGCTACGCCCGCCGTTGCGATTATGCAGATTAAAAAGGACGCTTTTGAGATGGGGGATATGGCGATGGAAAGCCTTCGTACCGCGTTCGAGAGTTTTATCGCGAGAGATTTAGATGCGGCGGAAAAAGTGGTGGAGAACAACGAAAAGATTATCCGCTACGGCGAAGAAGTTAGCGATTACCTTGTCAAGATTTCGGCGAGTGGCGCATCCCTCCACGACGAAAAGAAGGTCAACGCCTTGCACAACAACGTCGGCGATATCGCCCGTGTCTCGGAGATTGCGGAGAACTTCGTAAAATACACCAGACGCGAGGTGCGCGACAACCTGACCTTCTCTGAAGGCATCAATGAAAAACTGACTGAAATGCACGCCCTTTTGCATAAGCAATACGAGTTGGTAAAGCGTATCGTCGTCGACAAAGAGCACGACTTGCTTAAGGAAAGCGACGAGTTGGAGGAGGATATCGACAATATGCGTCGCGCGTTGGTCAACGAGCATATCGAAAGACTGGCGCAAGGCAAATGTAAGCCTGAGAACAACACGATTTTCGTCAACCTCGTCTGCAATATGGAGCGTATCGGCGACCACTTGAGTTTTGTAGCGCACAGCGTCGACAACTAAAAAACGAACAAATATTCGGTAAAAATCATCAAAATAAGCGTAGGATCGAAAAAATTTTCTCGATTCTACGTTTTTTTGTCGTCATATAAATGACATTTTCTAATTTTTATTGTATAATAAAAAAAGTCGGGCGTTCGCCCGCGACTAAAAACGCACAAAAGAAAAGGTAGATAATATATGGATGCAATGGAGATTTTTACTTCGATAGTAATGTTGCTTGCAGGTTGCGGCGCGTTGCTTATCGGCTTCAAGATGCTTTCGGACAATATGGAGAAGTTGTTCGGCAGCGCCTTGAAGAAAATTTTCAATAAGACGAACAACGTTCCCATCGTGGGCGTCGGTATGGGCGCGGCGACGACGGCGGTCGTCCAGAGTTCGGGCGTCACGACGGTTATGGTCGTCGGTTTCGTCAACGCGGGTATTATGACCCTGTATCAGGCGACGTCTATTATTATGGGTGCCAATATCGGTACGACGATTACGGGTTGGATTACCGTCCTCAATACCGTCGGCGGTAGCAACGTCAGTATCCCCGTTGCGGAAATCTTTATGTTGCTTCTTTTCGTCGGCGTCTTTATCGAACTTTTCGCAAAGAACGACAAAGCCAAGACGGCAGGGTTTGCGCTGGCAGGGCTCGGTATGGTCTTCTTGGGGCTGGAGATTATGTCTGGCGCGATGGACCAATACAGCCAGATGCCTGAGATTCAGCAATTCTTGCAGATGATGTCCGACCCCTTCTTACTTCTTTTGTTCGGCATCGCCTTTACGGCGCTTATGCAGTCGTCTTCGGCGGTCACCTCTATCGTCATTATGATGGCAGGCTCGGGTTTGGTCATCGGTGGCGCTGGTAGTAGCGCGACCCTCTATCTTATCTTGGGCTCGAATATCGGCTCCTGCGTGACGGCACTTATCTCCTCTATCGGTGCGTCCGTCAATGCAAGACGCGCAAGTGTTATTCACTTGCTCTTCAACGTAATCGGCTCGTTGCTGATTATGCTGATTTTGATTATGTGGGACGGCTATCCTGGCACGGGCTGGACGGGCTTCTTCTCGCCCAACACCTTCTTTGAGGATACGTTGCAAAGTTGGTTCCCTGGCTCCGTACCCGTTCAAATCGCAGTGTTCCATACGGCTTTCAACGTGCTTTGTACCTGTATGTTCCTGCCCTTTGCAAAATTGCTCGTAAAACTGGCGACGATTATTGTCCCCGAAGGGAAGAAAGGCAAAGGCAAAGACGACGAAGTGGTGTATATGGACAAGCGTTTCTTGGCGACCCCTTCCGTTGCAATCGGGCAGTTGACAAAGGAAGTCTTCCGTATGGCGGATATGTCTATGGACAGTTTGCAGACGGCGTTCACGGGCTTTGTAAAGCGTGACTTGTCTGCGGTGGACGTCGTGGCTAGCAACAACGAGAAAGTGGCGAGGTTGGGCGCAAAAATCAGCGATTACCTCGTGAAAGTCTCCGCCAGCGGTATCTCGCTTGCCGACGAAAAACTCGTCTCGGCGCTTCATAGCAACGTCGGTGACGTCGCCCGTGTGGCGGATCTTGCCGACAACTTAACCAAGTACACGAAAAAAGAGGTCAAGGAAGACCTCGCCTTCTCCAAAGGCATCAATGAGAAACTTGCCGAAATGCACGAATTGCTTAAAAAGCAATACGATATGGTCAAACGCATCGTCTTGGAAAAGGAATACGGCTTATTAGTCGAAAGCGATAAGTTGGAAGATACTATCGATAACACGCGTAGGGCGCTCGTTGCCGAGCACATCGAAAGATTGGCACAAGGCAAGTGCCGTCCTGAGAACAATACCGTCTTCATCAATTTGGTCTGCAACTTAGAGCGTATCGGGGACCACTTGAGTTACGTTGCCCACAGCGTAGAAGTTTAAAATAAAGAAGGATACAAGGCGCAGTACTTCGTTGTACTGCGCCTTATTATTGCCACATCCTTCCCAAAGGGAAAATATCACCCGTCGCAAGACGGATATCACTTTGCGATAGTAAAAGATCGCTGCTTTAGCAATCTCATTAAAAAAGTCCACCCGATTGTGGGTGGACTTTTGTCTTAGTCTTCGCTGGTATAGTTGTCGAAGTAGCCTTGGATGTAGACGATAGGGGTGCCCTTGTCGCCCGAGCCGGAGGTCAGATCGCACAGGGAACCAATCAAGTCGGTCAATCTTCTAGGCGTGGTGCCTTCGCTGATCATATTGCCGACGAGGTCGTCGTCCTTTTGTTGGATTTTTTCTTTGATAGCCGCTTTCAGCGCGTCGCCCGAAAGATCGGCGAAGTCGTTGTCGGCAAGGT
>JAFVXN010000010.1 GCA_017501125.1 Clostridia bacterium | reverse complement strand
TACATTTCGATACTCGTGAATTCGGGGTTGTGGAAAGCGTCCATCCCCTCGTTGCGGAAGATGCGCCCTACTTCGTAAACTTTATCCAAGCCACCGACGATAAGACGCTTTAAGAAAAGTTCCGTTTCGATACGCATATACATATCGAGGTCAAGCGCGTTGTGGTGAGTCTTGAAAGGACGTGCGTCCGCACCGATTTCCAGCGTCAACAGGGTGGGGGTGTCCACTTCTAAGTATCCAAGCCCGTCCAAATACGCACGGATTTCTTTCAAAATTTGCGAGCGAACGCGGAAAGTCTTTTTCACGTCGTCGTTCATGATCAAATCCAAGTGACGAAGACGATATTTTAAGTCTTGGTTTTGCAACCCGTTGTATTTTTCAGGCAACGGCAAAAGCGCTTTGGAAAGCATGACGAGTTCCTGCACGTGGACTGAAACCTCGCCCGTTTGCGTCTTGAACACGTATCCCTTAAATCCTACGATGTCGCCGATATCGTAATCCTTTTTATAGGACATATAGTTCTCTTCCCCGATATCTTGACGGGTGACGTAAATTTGGATATTGCCGCTCTTGTCCGCGATATGCGAGAAAGACGCCTTACCCATGATACGACGGGACATCATACGCCCTGCCATCACGACCGTCTTACCCTCGTACGCCTCGAAGTCCGCTTTAATGGTGGCGGAATCCGCGTCTACGGGATACTTGACGTGATGATAGGGGTTGTGCCCCTCTGCTTGCAATTTTGCAAGTTTTTCACGTCTAATTTTTGCCTGTTCGATAAGTTGCTCTTCTTCGTTTGCTGCAACCGTTTGATTTTCTTGCATAGTAAACCTCAAAAAACTTTAAATATGGGAAATTTATGCGAGTTCAATCGCAAGTACGCGCAAAGTGTAGTCGCACTCAGGTGCTTTTACCGTGACCGAATCGCCCACTTTTTTGCCCAAAAGCGCCGCGCCCATAGGCGACTCGTTGGAAATTTTATTTTCCAAAGCGTTCGCTTCCATAGACCCCGTGATTTCGTACTTCTCTTCCTCTTCCAAATCCTCGTCGAATACGGTCACCACCGTGCCGACACGGACGAGCGTCGTATCCGTCGTTTCTTCTACGACTACCGCGTTTTTAATCTTGTAGTCGAGTTCCATAATTTCGCCTTCGTTAGCGGCCTGCTCGTTTCTGGCGGCGTCGTATTCCGCATTTTCAGACAAGTCGCCGTGGCTGCGAGCCTCCGCGATGCGTTCTACGATTTCTTGACGCTTGACGGTTTGCAAATATTTCAATCTTTCCACCGCGTCCTCGTAGCCCTTTTGAGTCATAATAAATTGATCTGCCATAATTTCTCCTTTTCCCTCGCGTCGGTCGCAAATAGGGCTCGCCTACTGCAACGGGATACAAAATACAACCGCGGCTTTTTTGCAAAAGCCACGGTATTTTTTCTTTTCGTACGCTTATTATACTCTTTTTCAAAGAGTTTGTCAATGCTTTTCGGACGCGAAAGGGGGCGAATTGTCATCTTTTTCGTAGAAAAAACGACCCGTGCGTGCCCTTTTTTA
>JAFVXN010000143.1 GCA_017501125.1 Clostridia bacterium | reverse complement strand
TTCTTTTTCTTCTTTTTCTCTTTTTTCGAGTTCATGCTTTAATTCTACAACCTTGTCTCTTAATCTATCGTTGATTCTTGCCACGTTTTCCTTTTTCGACAACGCCACATCGTACCACTCGCTAAGGTCAATGGGCTTGCCGATTAAAACCCTAGACGGTCTTTTGTTGAAATAGGAGCCGTTGACGGCGACGGGAATCACGGGCGCGCCCGTCTCGAGTGCAATCATGACCGCACTCGGCTTAAAGGGCAACGGTTTTTCTTCCTCAGGTCTAGGGATACGCGATTCGGGAAAAATCAGCATCGTCCCGCCTTTATTTAGTATCTTTTCGCTCTTTTCAATAAAGGCAAAATTGTGCGTATCCCTATCCACCTTCACCGCACCCATCGCCTTCATTAAAAGGGTCATAAAAGGGTTTTTGCGGAACATGAGTTCCGCAACCTGACAACGGAGGGTCCGCCCAGGAATCGCAAACATCAGGGCGGGATAATCCCATACGCTATAATGGTTGGAGACGATAATCGCCTTGCCCTTTACTTTGCTGGGTTTCGCCTTTTTATCCTCGTAATAGGTCTTATTACGAAAGGCGAGCCCGAAAGGAATCCAACCCGTTATTTTAATAAACCAATGTACAAACCCGTGCATTACGCCTCTACCGCGACCTCTTCCTCTTCGATGACGGGCTCGACAACGCCTGCGCCGTACAACCTATTGACGTCTCTTTGCATAACGGCAAGGGAAACGACGTTGACGGGCATAATCGGGAAGATTATCCCTAAGATGATATACAACACCTTTTTGTCGCTCATTTTGACCCCGTTCTCTTTCGCTACAGCGAGCAATTCCTTATTCGCTTTCAACGCAAAGAAGATGGAGGCAAAAGGCACGAAAGCGCTAAGCGCCCACGCCAAAATATTGTTGTATTTTTTCGTCAATTCCTTCACCGACTTAAAGAGGAACGCAAGCCAGATAAAGCCGAAGATGAAACCAGACAAAATAGAAAGACCGATTTGGACGAAGATGATTTCACTCTTATCCTCCCCCTCTTCGTGTTCGTCCACCATAGAGATATCAAGGTCGGGGTTGGTCTTTTTCATCGCCATTGCGACGTATCTCGGCGAGAGATCTTTGGGGAACTTGAAGGCGATGATAAAGCCCGCAAGGCACGCCGCGCATACGATAAAGGGAATCATCATAACGCCGAGGTTGAATACCTGACCGTCTGCCGCAAGCCCGAACAAAACCCTTGCCTCTACGTCCGTCTCCGCCCATTGCACGCCTGCCGCGTCTTTGCTAATCCAAAGCATCTTGATGGTCTCGTATATCCAAGAGCCCGCCGCCGACACGAGGGAACTAAAGAGCGCCTGCACCGCAAAGTACATCGCGGAGTGGTTCTTGCCCGTCAACTTTTCTTCCACGCCCGAAACCTGTGTAGGGACGAGGTAAGACATCATAAAGAAGGCGCCGATCGCCCAACTGCCGCAGATACCGCCAAGACAGCCGATGATGTATTTTGCCGCGTAGTTGCCGCTGCCAAGGATAAAGTTGGAGCCGAAGAAGAAGGTCAAAATCGCAATGGAGAAGGAAACCAAGCAGGTTTGATAGGTAAATCTAACCCCTTTCTTGGCTTTGATTTTGTTGAATAAGTAAAGCATCACGGGCACGGGTGCGAACGCACAGGTATTGAGAATCGTCATACCCAGACCGCCCATACCCATACCGCCCATAATCAAGGCGTTCATGGACACGAGGAACATATTCAGCCCGAAGAAGGATACGGTGTTGATGGCAATCCACGTCATAAAGACCTTGCTCTTAAAGGTCAACTTCAAACTTTCGCCAAAAGACACCGTCTCTGCCGCAGGACCGTTATTCTCGGGATAGCCGTATTTTTCCCCTTCTTTAATCATAAACAGGGGGATAAGCATCGTGAGCATTAACGGCATCAAACAGAACACGAAATGGTCGATGCGGAATTGGAATCCTATGCTATCAAACGCCGCGTGCAACCCTTGCAAAACGACGGGAATAAGCGCGTACACGAACGCATAAGAAATGGTATCGAAGAAGGACTTATATCCCGATACGCGAAGACGTTGCGCTTCGTTGATACAGGTCGTCGAAAGGGATCCGTAGTAAGCAATCAAGCACATCGTATAGGAGGCGAAAAATACCATCGCCCAGAAAATCGCCCAAATCGTGTTAATCGTCTGCGCCGCCTCACCGCCTACGAAACTGAACGGCATCCACCAGCAGAAAGCAAAAGAGACAATCATCGGTATCATCGACACGAGGATACCAGGTCTTCTTCTACCCCATTTGGTCGACAGCGTGTCCGTGACGTGTGCCAAAGGCACGTCGACGAATCCGTCGAACGTCTTTGCTATTGCAAACAATATAGGAAACAAAAACGGAAGAATAAAGCAAATCTTTTCCGCACCACCGATTGCCATGTACGCAACGGAATCAGACGTGCTGATTGCCGCAGGGTTGATGGCGTCCGACCAGTACGCGCCCATCAAGACCATCAAGAGGTTGGGGCCGAATCCTGCAAAGCCGTATAAAAATTCCTTCCATTTTTTATCAAGTGCATTTATCATTAGTATGTCCTCCTATAATTGCACCTTAATTATTTTTAATAAGATTATAAAACTCTTCCACGGTGGAGGGTTGATCTTCTTCCGAAATCTCCACCTCTGCGTCGAATTTCTCTTTCAAAATATCCAAAAGCGAGAAATAATCCAAACTGCTACCGCCCAAGTCGGTAAAGAAGTCCGCCTTAGTCGTAATCTCTTCTTCGTCAATCTGCAACGCCAACGCAAAGCAGGCTATCAATTGCTTTTCTACGTCGGTCATCGACGACGCACACGCCGTTTCTTGCTGATTGTCGACGATGGTGAAAAGCCCGTCGGCGTATTTTTTCGCTATCTTTTTACGGCTGACCTTAAAATCGCTTGCGTCCAGCAATTTGTCCGTCGTGACGACGACTTTTTTGACCTCGTCTTTGAGTTTCGCCCTTTCCAGTGCCGCCTTCGTCTCTTCAATAATCGCGTTGAGTTTTTCCGCGGAGAAACAGCCCGTCACGCTGACGAGTAAGGTAGGCGTCTTTTGTCTGTCGGCAAACAGGCACACACCGTCCACCCCGTCTACGATAAGATCCGCCTCTACCAGTTCTGGATTGATGTTTTCCCCGTTGTTGCAGACGATCAAATCGTCCTCTCTGCCCAACAGATAGAAAAGTCCATCCTCTTCTTTGCTCAAGTCGTGGGTGTTGAACCACTCGTCGTAATCGGCAATACTTTCTTTGCCCTCTTGCATAATACGCGCCGCACGCGCCTTACCCTTAAAAAGCAACTCGCCCTTGTCGGAAATTTTGTATTCCATACCGTAGAAAGGCACGCCGATAGAACCCAAATGGCGCACCGTACGCTTGACAGAAACATCGAAAGAAGTGATACCTATCTCCGTCATGCCGTAGCCGTTGACCATGTGATAGCCGAGGTTATTGAAGGAGCGGAGCGCGTCTTGGTCGATACCGCCGCCACCCGTAATCATCAACTGAATACTGTCGCCGAACAATCTCTCACGAAGGCTCTTGAACGCAACTTTGCCAAGCAACTTGCCCAGTCCTTCTTTTTCGTCGGCAATTTTCATCACCTTATCAAAGCGCTTACTAGTCTTTTCCCCTTGCGAGCGCACCTTTTTAATCGCCGCCTTGTAGACGTTCTCCCAAATCAAAGGCACCGCGTAAAGGTGGGTGACCTTGTGCTTTCTTATCGTGTGAAGAAGGACGTCCGCCTGCATATCTTTCAAGAAGACGAAGGTGCGGGAGAAGAAGGAATACCAAAGATATACGGCGATAAACCCGAATACGTGGTAAAACGGCAATACTGCCATTTGTTTCAATTCCCCGTCGTAATGGTCCATAATCGCAGGGCAACGACGCATAAGATCGGGCGTACTGATTACTTGATAATAAAAATTCTCCGCCGTGTACGCACAGAGTTTGACGTTGCCACCCGTGCCCGAGGACATGAACAGCACCTCTTTGCCCCACTCGCAATCGCCCTCGTCCTTACCTTCCACCGTGGCAAGATCTTCCCTCGTGAAGGTCGGCATAGAGAAACGCTTTCCGTCCGATATCACCGCCGCGACGGCGTACTCCGTCAGCGTCTTTTCCAACAAGTCGGTATGCAAACGGGAATTGATAAGCAAAGGTCTATACCCTGCCGCAATAATCGCCCAGAAAGTCTCGATCCACTCGACACCGTTGGCCATATGCAAGCCGACGAGCGAACCTTTGGGCGCAAAAGAAAGCGCCGCGCCTATCACTTTCGCCAACTGCAGGGCGCTTTGTTCGCACTCCCCGTACGTGACCTTTTTGACGTAATAGCCGTCCGTGACCTCCGCTAAAACGTTATCCTTTTCCGAAAAGGTCAACGAGAACAGCGTAGGGAAAGTCTTTCCCTCCTCGTCAAATCTACGAATTTTATCCGCCACGAACTGGTCGAATCTTTTGAATCCTGCGATGTTTTGCAATCTCACTAAGCGTTTCCTTCCTATCTTTTATCTTTATGCGGAGCGACGTGCAAAGATGCACACTTGCCCATTGTTAAATACTGTACTTTCACAATTCTATCACATTTCTCTTCCTCTTGTCAAGGATTTTATATAATATTATTAATATTATATCTTCGCTCGTTTTTCGCTTTTTATGCAAAACGCCACTTCTTTGTTCTTTCGTACAAAAAAAACGGAGGCTTAACTGCCATCCGTCTTTTACGCAAATCTAAATCAATTTGATTTAAGCAACTTCAGCGACTGTTTGCGCTTCTGCCTTTGCCGCCTTTTTTGCTTTCATCTTGTTGACGAAATCAAGGACTGCAAATAATATAGCAGGAACCATCATCAACCAAATAAGCGCGAAAGGAAGGGGTGCCATCGTACCCAAACCACTAGCACCGACTATTACGGATACGATACCGCTGATAAGGTAGCAAAGCGAAGTCAACCCTGCGCCCACAACCGTTAACCCTACTACAACCAAAGAGCACTTGTCTTTGCTAATAGCAACGAGGTTGACGACTACCAACGCAACGCCGATTAAAAATTCTACCCACGAAAAGGCAACTAATACGTTCTCAAAACTGCCCGACTCTGCCGCGTGTCCGCTAATCAAAGCACCCATACCCGTCACGCACAACTGAAGACTATACTCACCACTATGCGCGTCGGGGAAAAAGTATATTGCCGTGAATAACATCACAACACTCAGCACCGCTATGACAAGCGAGCAAATCCCAGCAAGAAAACCAAACTTATTCTTCATAAAAACTCCTTTGCGCAACGATTTCTCTTTCTTCTTTCGTATTGTGCGCCTATACGCCATATATTTTAACACTAATTTTAGTGTATGTCAAATAAAAACACGCTGTTTAGTGTAAAATGTTTATATGAAAACTTTTGGTGAAAACTTAAAGAACCTGCGAAAATACCACAAGATAAGTCAATGCGATTTTGCCAAAAAGATGAAAACTTCGCAACAGCGTATCAGCGAATGGGAATGCGATAAAGTCGAGCCTTCGCTGTATAATATCTTGCGCATTATTAAGATTTTGGACTGCTCTTTTGAAGACCTAGCCGACGGAATCGACTGCGAACAGTAGCAAAAACCCCTCGCCTTGTCGGCGAGGGGGTTTCTTTGTGAAGTTTATTCTTCGTAGACGGCTACGTAAGGCAAGCCGCGGTATTTTTCCGCGCAATCTAACCCGTACCCTATCACGAAGTAATCGGGGATGGTGAACAAGGACATATCCGCCTTGAAATCGACTACCCTACGAGAGGGCTTATCCAAAAGAGTGACGACGCGCAAAGACAAAGGGTTGCGCGCTTTCAGCACCTTGGCGATGTCGTTCAGCGTCCTGCCCGTGTCGATGATATCTTCCAAAATGACGACGTGATAGCCGCTGATATCCCTATCCAAATCCATCGTAATCTTGACGACGCCGCTGGACTTGGTGCCTTCGTAATAACTCTTGGCGCACATAAAGCCCACTTCGCTAGGCACGCTGACCGCGCGACACACGTCCGCCATGAACACGAACGCGCCCTTCAAAATGCTGACGAGCAAAATAGGCTGTCCGTCGTAAAGGGAATCGATATATTCGCCCGCCTTTTTGATGGCGGCGCGAATCTCTTCCTCTGTAATTAACACCTCTTTAATGCGGGCGTTAAATTGTTGCAATTTTTCTTCCTTCGTCATACTTTACACCTATTAGAGTACCGTGGGGACGAAGAAGTATACGCAGAACAATACGGACACGATAATAGACACGATAGATACGTCCCAAACGGGCTTATCCTTCTTCGTAAACGCATACTTGATGAGTTTGATAAGGTAAGCAACGATAGACATCAACGTGTAGGATACCATACCCACGCCGATACCTTTCGTAATCGAATAAGCAAGCACCATAACGACGATGGTAAGGAAAGCGGACGTGGCACCGATAGCGTCGCTGAAATCAACGTCCTTGATGTTGTTCTTCATCATCAACACGCCTACGTAGATAAGCGCGGACGCCGTTGCCGCCGAGGGAATCGCCGCAAAGACGGGCATGATGAACATAGAAAGCGCGAACAAGCAAGCCGTCGTGAACGCGGTAAGACCCGTTCTACCACCTGCCGATACGCCAGCGCCAGATTCCACGAAGGTCGTGACCGTGGACGTACCGAGCATTGCGCCTGCGCAAGTTGCGACTGCGTCCGACATCATAATCTTGCCGTAGTTGTAAGGCTTATTGTTTTCGTCGGAAAGCACCCTGTTGCCACCGCAGCAACCCACGATCGTGCCCATGGTATCGAACATATCGATCATACACATGGTGACAATAAGCATGATAACCGTGAAGACGGACCCTGCAGGGAACCCTTCCGTGAAGACGCTGGTGAAGGAGCCGAATACGCTGTTTTCACCGACGCTGAAATACTGACCGAAGTTCTCCCAGAATTTCCAAGAGATACCAGGGGTCGTCCCTAATACGTTCCTCCAAGGGGTGACGCCAAGAGGGATACCCAACACCGTTGCGCCAAGGATACCGATAATAACGGAGCCTTTGACCTTAAAGTGATCCAAAATCGCAATCAAGAACAAACCAATCAACGCTACGATTGCCGATTGCGCCGTGCCAGAAGACCAGTTGGTAAAGTCGGCAAGTGCTACCTGCGTATATTGATTGGCGACGATTACGCCTGCGTTCTGGAACCCAATATAGGCGATAAACAAGCCGATACCGACGGAAATTGCGCCTCTGACGGATTTCGGCATGCCGTCGAAGATAAGTTCGCGGAAAGTTTTACCTTTTATCTTGATAATAGACAACAAGAAGAAGATAAGCCCCGAGAGCAAAACCATCATAAAGGCTTGACCGACGGTGAAGTTAAAATTGTACGAAATAAGACCTGCACCACCGCCGATAACGCCACCCAACAAAGAGTTGAGACCCATACCAGACGCTTGTGCCAAAGGCATCCTCGCAAGGAACGCCATAAGTAGCGTACCGATAATCGCACCGAACGCCGTCGCGATAAAGATAGACGGCCACAACGCATTGTCGGTAGGAACAAACGTACCCGTCATCAACATATTACCTGCTTGGTCGTATTGAATCGCGCCCAACGCGTCTTTGAGCGGCGTTTGAATACCCGCAAAAAGGATTTGGTTGGGGTTGACCGTCAAAATGTACGCCATCGCAAGGAAGGTGACGATACCTGCGATTATCTCCGTACGAATCGTCGTCTGCTTAGCCACCGCATCAAAACCGAGCGCTCTCAAAAAGGCGTTGGGCTTTTTCACGGGTTTCATTTCGACGTCTTTTGCCTGCTCTTCTACAGGCGTTTCTTGTTTGTCCATAAAACTCCTCCTCAATTATTTCGCGCGTACGCGACAATATGTTGGTATTGTAGCATATTTCGACAAAGTTTGCAATAGTTTTTCACAAAATCATCACGAAAATTTTACCGTCGCACGAGTAGGTGCGCGAACCACCGCGTACGCGGCGTTTCTCTCACAACACTCTTCCCACCACAAAAGAGCACCCCGTTTGGGATGCTCTTTTGTGTGAGTAATCCAAAATTTTGATACCGTTTCAAAATGGGTACAAATTTTTGAACTATGGGTGCATCTTCCTACAAGGGTTTGCACCCATTTTAGTTCGATAAATTGAAATTTGACT
>JAFVXN010000142.1 GCA_017501125.1 Clostridia bacterium | reverse complement strand
TAAAAAGACAGCATAATTGCCTCCGCCGAGGAGGGTTTATTGAAAAAATCTGAAAGAATTATCGTATCGGTTGTGGCGATAACGTTGGGCGTATTGCTAGTGGCTTGGCGAGGGGATATCATCCAGGTACTGATGACGGTGCTAGGGATATCGTTGGTCGTTTGGGCTGTGCTTAGCCTAATACAGCACGATGCGAAGGTGGCGGTGTTAAAGCTGATTTGCGGCATATTATCCGTTGCGTTCGGTTGGCTGTTGGTGTCTGCCGTGGCTTACGTCTTAGCGACTGTGTTGGTGCTGTTGGCGATATATTTAACGGTGGATTTTTTCAGAAAAGGCAATAGGCTTTCGTTGAGCCTTGCTTGTACAACGCTAGCGTTGCAACCTATTTGGTTGGTGCTGATGGGGCTATTTTTGTTCCTTAACAACGGCGGCGAGGCAGAGTGGGCGTTTGTTTTAACGGGGGTGTTTACCATCTTGTACGGTGGGACGCTCTTGTTGGATGGGTTTGTCAGAGAATAATACTCGTGGCGGATAACGCATGGTTTCCTTATAGGAAAACCGTGCGTATTTTTTTGCCAAAAAATCCACAAAAAGCAAAAACGATAAAAATTTATCGATTTAACGATTGTTTTTTTATGATAAGGTGGCTTGCGGGGTTGAGATTGCTTGAGAAAAGTGGTATAATAAAATGGCGAAAATGTGAGAAATAGCGCCCTGATTCATAAAGAAAGCAAAGCGCTCAACAAAATTAATAATTTTTTAATGGAGATATATCATGAACAACAAAGTGACTATTATCGGTGCAGGTTCTGTAGGTGCGACTGTGGCGTATACGCTTGTCGCAACGGGTTCGGTTGCGGAAATCGTACTCATTGACGTCAATGAGGCAAAGGCAAGAGGCGAGGCTCTGGATATCGTACAAGCCACTCCTTATTTGCATCCCGTTAAGATTTATTGCGGCACGTATGAAGATGCGGCGGGCTCGGATATCGTTATCGTAACCTCCGGCGTAGGCAGAAAGCCTGGTCAATCCCGTATCGACCTTACGCAAACCAACGTTAATATTTTGAAGACTATCGCTCCTCAAATCGTTAAGCATGCACCTGACGCACTTTATTTGTTCGTTGCTAATCCCGTAGACGTTTTGACTTACGTTTTCTGCAAGATTACGGGCGTCCCCAAGAACCGTGTTATCGGTACGGGCTGTACGCTTGACAGTATTCGTTTGCGCACCCGCCTTTCGGAGTTGTATTCCGTAAACCAAAAGCAGGTACACGCATACGTGCTTGGCGAACACGGTGATAGTTCTTTTGTCGCTTGGTCGACGGCGGACATCTCTGGTGTGCCTCTTTCCGATTATGAAAAGACGTTGACGGACAAAAAAGATATCAAAATCACCCCTTATACGCACGAAGAGGTGGAGGAATACGTCAAGAAGTCGGGCGGTCAAATTATCGCAGGTAAGGGCGCGACCTTCTACGGTATCGCGGCTTCCGTCACGCAGGTGGTCAACAGCATCTATTCTAGCGCTTACACCATCTTGCCCGTATCTACGGTACTCGACGGGGAATACGGTGTATCCGACGTTGCTATGTCCACGCTTTGCGCCATCGGCAAACAAGGTGTCATCACGACCCTTACGCCGAAACTTTCCCCTGATGAAGTGGCTAAATTCCAACACAGCGCAAAAGTCTTGAAAGACGTTATCGCACAAATCGAAATTTAACAAACGGAGAAAAAAGATGGAATATCGTATTGAAAAAGACACGATGGGCGAGATGCAGGTTCCTGCCGATAGATACTGGGCGGCGCAAACGCAAAGAAGCAAGCAGAACTTTCCTATCGGCGATGAAGTAATGCCCCGCGAAATCACGAAGGCGTTTGGCTACCTTAAGAAAGCGGCGGCTATCGCCAACTACAATCTTGGAAAATTGTCCGAGGAAAAGAAGAACGCCATTTGTGCGGCTTGCGACGAGGTTATCTCGGGTGCACTCAATTCCCATTTCCCCTTGGTCGTATGGCAGACGGGTAGTGGTACGCAGTCGAATATGAATGCGAACGAAGTTATCGCAAATCGTGGCAACGAAATCGCAGGTGCAAAGATTTTGCATCCTAACGACGACATCAACAAGAGCCAAAGTTCCAACGATACTTTCCCTACGGCGATGCACATCGCGGCAGTGTTGACGATCGAGGATCAACTGTTCCCTTCGATGGACAAGTTGATTGCTACCTTCAAACGCTTGGAAGAGGAAAACGAAGGAATCGTCAAGAGCGGTAGAACGCACTTGCAGGACGCAGTTCCCATCGCCTTCTCGCAAGAAATTAGCGGTTGGAGAAATATGATCGAAAAGACCAAGGCGCAGTTGACGCTTGCTTTGGGTGGGTTAAAGGAACTCGCGCTGGGCGGCACGGCTGTTGGCACGGGGCTTAACGCACCTAAAGGTTTTGATACCGAGGTCGCAAAAGCCGTTAGCGATTTGACGGGCAAGACTTTTGTGACGGCAGAGAACAAGTATCACGCGCTCACCTCCAAAGATGAACTCGTCTTTGCGCACGGTGCGCTCAAGGCACTCGCGTGCAACTTGATGAAGATTGCCAACGAC
>JAFVXN010000141.1 GCA_017501125.1 Clostridia bacterium | reverse complement strand
CCTCGTTGTGCGCGATTGCACAAGGTACGACGCTCGTGGTGGAGAATTTGTTCGAGACGCGATTCAAGTATGCGGCGGAATTAAAACGTATGGGCGCGGATTTTACTATTCGTGGTCGTGCTGCCGTCATAAGGGGTGTCGAAAGATTGCACGGGGCTAGCGTGACGGCTAGTGATTTGCGGGGTGGTGCAGCGTTGGTGTTGGCGGCGCTTTGCGCGGAAGGAGAGTCTTCCGTTTTAGATTTGTCTCACATTGACAGAGGTTATGCCGATTTTGAGTACAAACTCAAAAAGTTGGGCGCAAAAATTAAAAGGGTAAAGATTTAAAAGGGAAGAATATGCGAAAGACAAAAATTGTGACAATCGTATTATCCGTAGTGCTTTTTCTCTCGATTGCGGTACTTGGCGTTGCCAACGTATTTCGTGTGCAAAGCGTAGAGTTAAAGGTTTCTTCCATTTCCTCTAAGGCGGAGGACGACATAAAGGCGTTACAGGAAGAGTTAAACACTGCGTACGTCGGTAGTGGCGGCAGCAACCTTTTGTTCGTCGACCGTAGCGTGGCGGATTACGTGGTCAATCAAGATAAGTATTCCTATTTTAGGATAACCGCCTTCAATAAGGTTTTCCCGAATCATATTGAAATAGAGGTGAAGGAAGATGAGGAAATGTTCACTTTGCAGGTGCAGGAACAATCCTATTTTCTTGGCATTGACGGCGTTTATTTGGGGCAAGTTGCCCGCGGTGACACGGATAATAACGTAAAGGTGACGGGCTTATCTGCGCCCACGTCGTTAGGACAGGTAATCGGTGGCGGTGAAAAAGAGGACGGATTTGTGTCGGTCGTCAAAGCCATGGCTACCGTAGACGGTATGGGAGGGACCCTTAGAGGCAACGTTTCTTCCATTGCAATCACTTCTTCCGATGCCGTATCTGGTCGTTTGGATATGACGATTACGATGAAGGAAGGCGTGGTGGGGACGATCTATAATTTCCATCAAAATTCCGTTGAAAAAGCGACCCTGTTTATTGAAAAATATTTGAGTTTAGAAGACGATGAAAAGGTGACTGGCATCATCATTGTGGCGACGGACATTCACGGCGATTTACTTGCGGACTGGTTCCCGTCTATTTATAACTAATTAGTCTTGATACAAAAACGCGCTTCGGCGCGTTTTTTTCTTTGAAAAGATTGACAACGGGAGAGAATTGTATTATAATATACGATAGCATACTGTTTTAATACAGTATGACAACGACGGAAGGGGTGGACGGTATATGAAATACGAAAACGTAGCGGTTTTGGACGTTCGTTCCCACGAAGTGACGTTTATGATCGGCTCCAAGGGGCTTAACGATACGTTTATTTTCAACGCGACGAAATCGGAAGATAACGGTTGGATTTCCCGTCAAGGTTTTGCGGACGAAGGCGCGTACGTAGACGCCATCAACGTTGCGGTCTCTTCCGTTAAGAAAAATTACATAGGACAGGTCAAGAAGATAACGGTGTCCGTTCCTTCGTCTTTCATCAAGGTTTATACTAAGGGTCACACCATATCCTTTGACGGAAAGAGAAAAATCTCTATGCAAGACGTCGATCGCTTGTTTGCCTGCGGATTGAACGATTTATACGTAGAGGGCAGATGCGTTAAAAGTTCTGCGATGTATTTTATTCTTGGCGATAATAGAAAGTATTTTGACGTTTCTGAGATTTTAGGCGCGACGTCGCCTTCGTTGCGAGGTGCGCTTTCTTTCTACTTCGTCGACGAGAACTTTTATCGCTTGACGACGTCTGCTTTGCGCGCGCAGGGCTACGACGAGATAGAATTTATCCCTTCCACGCAGGCGCAGGTGACTTATTTGCTCCCTAAAAAATTGCGTGAAGGATACGCGGTTTTCGTAGACATGGGGGTCGTGACGACGTCTGTTTCCGTCGTATACGGTGGCGGAATCGTCCGCGAGGAAACGTACGATATCGGCTACGGCTACGTCGTGGTGCAATTGATGCAAGACTTGTCCGTGACGGAAGAACAAGCGGAAAGAATGTTGCAGGAATCTGGCGTCTCCGGCAAAGCCGTGCCCATCGACGTAATGTATACGGATACGGAGGGGAACGTTTATTCCGCCTATGCTATCAACGAGTCGATAAAGTGTGCTTTGGACAAGTTGTGCGAGGTGATTAGCAAGTTCTTGGAAGAAAACTATCGCGAGCGTGCAATTACGCAATTTTCCAATAATCCCGTGTTTATGACGGGAGAGGGCATGACGAAAATAATCGGCGCGGTCGACCACGTTTCGCAGAGAACCAACCGCTTGGCAAAGGTTGTGTATCCCGATTTGCCTTATTACGACAAACCTGCCTATTCTTCGCGGATATCGTTGCTGAACGCGGCGACGGAGAAGGAGAAGAATCAAGGCGTTTTCGATAAAATATTTAGATTGTTTGGAGGACGAAAATAATGATGGATTTCAACGATAGCGTTTCGTACGGATTTCCGCAAGAAGACAATACTTTTGCGTCCGACTCGTTTACGGGCGGTGCAAAAATTAAAGTTGTCGGCGTTGGTGGCGCGGGGAATAACGCAGTTAACCGTTTGATTGACTCTGGTCTTCGGGGCGCTGATTATATCGTGGTGAATACGGACAACCAAGCGCTCGCGCTGTCCAAGGCGCCTAAGCGTATCCGTATCGGTGGTGAATTGACGAAAGGGCTTGGTGCTGGTGCCGATCCTACGATCGGTCAACGCGCGGCAGAGCAAAGCAAAGAAGAGTTGCAAGCGGCGTTAAAGGATACCGATTTGTTATTCATTACCGCTGGTATGGGCGGTGGTACGGGAACGGGCGCAGCCCCCGTCATCGCAAAACTTGCAAAGGATATGAAAATTTTGACCGTTGCCGTCGTGACCTTGCCGTTCTCCTTTGAGGCGAGAAAGCGTATGGATAACGCGATGGCAGGCGTGGAGGAATTGCGTAAATACGTCGACTCCATCATCATTATTCCCAACGACAAAATTCGTGAGGTCGTACCTCCCAACACCTCTTTCCCCGAAGCCTTGCGCGTTGCGGACGACGTGCTCCGCCAAGGGATTAGAGGTATTACCGAACTCATCGTTAATCCTGCGTTGATAAACCTCGACTTTGCAGACGTGCGCACGACTTTGAAAGGACGTGGCGTAGCGCATATGGGTATCGGTGTAGCGAAAGGTGAAAAGCGCATTGCGGAGGCAGTTCGCTGTGCGGTATGTTCTCCTTTGCTCAATACGACGATTGAAGGGGCGACTTCCGTTATCTTGAACGTAGTCGGGGACAAAGACTTGTCTCTCGAAGAGGTATGGGTGGCAGCCGACCTCGTAAAAGGCGTAATTGATTATTCCGCCAACGTCATTTTCGGTGCGTGTATCGACGAGAACATGCACGACGAAGTGGAAGTGGTTATTATCGCTACTGGATTCGAAAATCAAACCATGTCGACGTCTTCGGCTGACGTGTATAGATCGGCTGTACAACTTAGAGACAGGATTCAACATGCGGAGGCGGAAAGGCAGGAAGTGGCTCCTGCCCAAGTTGAGCCTACCACACCTCCTGCTCCTTTCGAGCCTGACGATCCTATCCCCGAAGAGGAACCTAAGAAGGCTGCGCCTGAAAAGAAACGTCGTCCTCGTTTCGTAGATTTCTTCTTTAAGAGAAAGGACGAAGATAAGTAATCGTTAGCGACCAAGCATAATTGCTTGGTCGTTTTTCTTTTGGCATAATTTTCTTTTGGCGAAAATACAATATTATATGGCAGTTCAGTTGTTTGGCGAAAAACGTCGCGTGTATTTTATCGGGATAGGGGGAATTAGCATGAGTGCGCTTGCAAAAATGCTGATTTCTTACGGATATAGGGTTTTTGGCTACGATGCGGTATTAGGCAGGCAGGTGCAGATGCTACGCGAAATGGGCGCAACGATATCGGTGAGCGCAGATGACTTTGAGACGCTGGCAAGGGCGGAGGTCGTCGTGTATACGGACGCCATCGCAAAAGAGGACGCTAGGTTGGTTTTTGCTAAGAAGCAAAGAAAAGAAATCTATTCTCGTGCGCAATTATTATCCTTGCTTACAAACAACTTTTCGCGGGTGATTGCCGTGGCTGGGAGCCATGGGAAAACGACCTGCACGGCGATGTGTGCTCACGCTATCAGTAAGGCGGGGGCGCCCTTTGCCGTACACATCGGTGGCGAGGATACGACGTTTGATAATTTTACGATAACTGGCACCGATTTTTTTATTACGGAAGCGTGTGAATATAAGAAAAACTTATCATACGTTCGTGCGGATAGCGCAGTACTGTTAAACGTCGATAAAGATCATTTAGAGTGTTTTTATGATGAAAGCGAACTAAAAATGCATTTTTTTCAATTTTTGAAAAGGGCAAGGACGGGTTTTGTTTGTTTAGACGATGAGAATTGCAGGCGTTTTGTCGAGACGGACGGGATAGATGGATATATCACGTTTGGAATAAATGATATAAGGTGCGATTATAGGGCGGAGCATTTGAAAAGGTTGAGACAGGGGTATACCTTTTGGGTGACGGAATACGGAAAGAGATTGTGTAAGGTGCGCCTAAACGTATTAGGGCGACACAACGTGCTTAACGCGCTTGCGGCGGTAGCAGTTTTGAGAAGTTATGGTTTCCCCGAGGCGGCAATAGCGGAAGGGCTTGAAAATTTTCGTGGGGTCAAAAGACGCTTTGAAAGATTAGACGACGTTTTTAACGCGACGGCAATTGCCGATTACGCACATCACCCGCGAGAGATTGCCGCGACGATAAGGACGGCAAAAGAAAGCCTTTTTAAAAAGGGAAGAGCGGGTCGGCTGTATGTCGTTTTTCAGCCGCACACCTATTCGCGGACGAAGATGCTTTTGGACGAATTTATAGCCGTATTAAAGCCGCTCGAAAATTTAGTTGTTTATCACACCTTTGCGGCGAGAGAAAAGAGTGCTGACGGGGTCGACGCCTCAACGTTAGCGTCACGG
>JAFVXN010000140.1 GCA_017501125.1 Clostridia bacterium | reverse complement strand
TCGACGGTCAGTTTTACGCCGTCGTAGCCGACGAGTTTTTGGTATTGCTTGATGATAGCGTTCTTAGGTTCCGTCAAGATTTTCACGAGCGCGTCTTCGCCGAGTGGCTCTAAACTGACGGTGATGGGAAGTCTCCCCACGAACTCAGGAATCAGCCCGAATTTGGTCAAATCCTGCGGTTTTACGTCGTCCAAAACGGAATAATCAGCCTCGCCTGCGCCCAACTTCACCTTGCCGCCAAAGCCGAGCGTCGTGTCGTCTTTTCTCGAAGATACGATCTTGTCGAGCCCGACGAAAGCACCGCCACAGATAAACAAAATGTTGGTGGTGTCGATACGAAGGCACTCCTGCCCGGGGTGTTTTCTGCCCCCTTGAGGAGGGACGCTCGCCTGCGTGCTTTCGATGATTTTGAGCAGGGCTTGTTGCACCCCTTCGCCCGAGACGTCGCGCGTGATGGATACGTTCTCGCTCTTTCTTGCGATTTTGTCGATTTCGTCGACGTAGATGATACCCCTTTCCGCCTTTTCAATGCAGTAGTCGGCGTTCTGGATAAGTTTCAAAAGGATATTCTCGACGTCTTCGCCGACGTAGCCAGCCTCCGTCAAAGTGGTGGCGTCGCAGGTCGCGAAAGGAACGTTGAGGATTTTTGCCAACGTCCGCGCGAGCAAAGTCTTACCGCTACCCGTAGGGCCGAGCAGTAAAATGTTGCTTTTTTCTATCTCTACGTCGTCTTTATCCGTCTGTTTTTTGAAGGCGGAATTGATACGCTTGTAGTGGTTGTAGACGGCGACGGAGAGCACTCTTTTTGCTTTGTCTTGCCCGACGATATACTTGTCGAGTTCTTCCTTGATTTCCTTAGGTTTTTTCAAAGGCACGTCTTCGACGAGGTCCTTATCCGTCGTTTCGTCCAGCATCGCCTTGCAGATCTCGATACAGTCCTCGCAGATGAAGACGTTGTCGGGGCCGGCAATCAATTTTTTGGATTCCTCTTCCGGTTTGCCACAGAAAGAGCAGCGGTGGTCTTTGTTTGCCATAAATACTCCTAAAAATTCAAAAAGCGCACCGCTTTTTAAGGGCGGCTTGCCAAAATATGATTGGAAAAATATCGCGCAAAACCCTAAAAGGCTTTGCGCGGTAAATTATCTTTTTACGAATACTCTATCAATGAGTCCGTATGCGAGAGCCTCGGAGGCGGACATATAATTGTCGCGGTCCGTATCGCGCTCGATGGTGCCGATATCTCTGCCCGTATTCTCCGCAAGGATACGGTTGAGTTTTGCCTTGGTGCGAAGGATGTGTTCGGCTTGGATTTTGATATCGCTTGCCTGACCTTGCGCGCCACCCAAAGGCTGATGAATCATAATCTCGCTGTTGGGCAGGGCAAAACGCTTACCCTTAGCGCCGCTGGAGAGCAAGAAGGCACCCATGGACGCGGCGAGACCGATACAAATGGTGGATACGTCGCATTTGATATAGTTCATCGTGTCGTAGATTGCCATACCTGCGGACACCGATCCACCGGGGGAGTTGATGTAAAGGCTGATGTCTTTACCAGGCTCCTTCCCTTCGAGGTAGATAAGTTGCGCCACGACGGTGTTGGCAACCGCGTCGTTGATTTCGCCGCTCAAGAAGATGATTCTGTCTTCCAGCAAGCGGGAGTATAAGTCGTAAGAGCGTTCCCCCGTCGAGGTTCTTTCCACGACGTAGGGGACGAGCACGTTTTTCTCCATTATTTGGATTCCTCCACGAACATTTCGTTGTTAGCCTTCAAGAAGGAGAACAACTTAGTGATGATGATATCGTTGCGGATATAGTCGAATTGACGAGGGTCCATATTCTTCTTGTATTCTTCCGCCGTCTTTTCTACTTCCGCAGCCTGAGCGGCAACCTTCTCGTCCACGTCTTCTTCCGTAGCGACGATATTTTCTTCCGCGATGAGGTGGGAGATAATGAGTTGGTTCTTCACGTTCTTTGCCGCTTGTTCTGCAAAGTTCTTTCTAAACTCTTCCATCGTCGTCTTCAAGAAGTCGAGATATTCGGCAAGTTTGAGACCTTGATACATAAGTTGATATTCAAAGCGTTGTACCTGTGCGTCGATTTCCTTTTCGATCATCGCTTGAGGGATTTCTACCTCGGTGTTAGCGGCGATGGCGTCAAGAATGCTGTTTTCGGTAGCGTCGGTGCTACGTCTGTCTGCTTGTTCTTGCAATTTCGCCTTCGTCTTTTCCTTGTAGGCGGCAATCGTTTCGCTACCCGTTGCGTCTTTGACGAACTCGTCGGTGAGTTCGGGCAACTCTTTGCCGGAGATAGCGTTGAGGGTGACGGCGAATACCGCAGGTTTACCCTTCAATTCTTCCGCTTGGTAGTTTTCGGGGAAGGTCACGTTGACGTCCTTGCTTTCGCCGATAGCCATACCGACCACTTGATCCTCGAACCCAGGGATAAAGGAACCGCTACCGAGCACGAGGTCGTAGCCCTTTGCTTCGCCGCCGTCGAATTTTACGCCGTCGATGGAGCCGCTAAAGTCGATGTTGACGGTGTCGCCGTTTTGAGCGGCACGGTCTTTCACTTCTACCTTGCGTGCGTTTCTATCAAGAAGGCGCGTGATTTCCGCGTCGACGTCTTCGTCCTTTACAGTATACGCAAATTCTTTGATTTTCATACCCTTATAGGAAGAAATTTTCACTTCGGGTTTTACGGGTACGACTGCCACGAGGGTGACGCCGTCGTCTTCCAATTTGTCGACGGATACGTCAGGGTCGCCAACTGCCGTGAATTTTTTCTCTTCTTTGTCCAAAATTTTGCCGTAGTTGTCGCCGAACAAGGTGTTGAGCGCGTCTTCGTAGAATACGCCTTTACCGTAGACGTTCTCGATAACGTTCTTGGGCGCTTTGCCTTTACGGAAACCGTTGATGGCGAATCTGCCTCTCGTCTTGAGGTACGCGTTGTATTGCGCGTCCTTCCATTCCTGCGCGTCAAACTTGATGGTGATTTTCACCGTGCTTTTTGCAGCCGCTTTGGTCGTGTACTTCATAAATAAGTTCTCCTAAATACCTTATACTTTTTGTTTTTGATTTTGTTGAGGGTTGAGAGCGTCTCTCTCTGCCTACGGCAGAAACCCTGTAGACTACATTTTAACATATTTGTCCAAGAAAATAAAGCGTTTTTGTTTACAATTTTCCATTTTTAAGTTATAATTTATAAAAAAGGCGAGGAACCTGCCGAAAAAGAAAGGGGTTGCGCCTTAAAAAATCAAAAGGAGTGAGTATATGCCACAGGACGCTTTGCACGTACGACAGATCGCAAAAGAACTGCGCGCTGCCCTTTGCGGCGGTAAAGTCAACCGCATTACGCAGGCAGACAAAGAAGAACTCACCCTTTATATATACACCGAAAAACGGGTGGTTAAACTACTGTTATCCACCAACGCCTCCTTTGCGCGCGCGTGCCTTGCGGAGGACGTCCGTGCGCCTTTGCCCGTCGCGCCAGGCTTTTGTATGTTGCTTAGAAAGCACCTTTTAGGCGGTGAAATTTTAGACGTAAGGCAGGTCGGGTTCGATAGGATTATCGAGATAGATTTCTTTTGTCAGGCGGATTTTTCCGCGGCAAAACGCACCCTCGTGTGCGAGTTGATGGGCAAATACTCCAACCTCGTGCTCGTGGAAGACGGTAGGATTTTAGGTGCGCTTAAGACGACCTCTTTGGAGGTGGGAAAACGGGTGCTTTTCCCTGGTGTCGCCTACGAGTATCCCCCTGCGCAAGATAAGGTTTCGCCCTTGGATAGAGAGGGGGTAAAATTGCGCGCCGAGGATTATTTTTCCCTTCGGGAAAGAGACGAAAAGAACTTGGCGGATTTTTTCTTTACGCAACTGGTCGGGATTGCTCCGTCTACGGCGCGTGAAATGGCAAAGCGTTGCCACGGCGAGATTGCCGATTTCGTCTACGGTTTTTGTGCGGCGGAAAGGGCGGGCGGATATTTGGTGGCTGGCAAAGCCATGCCTGCCGACTTCTTTTGTTTCCCCGTCGAGGGGGCGAAAGCATACCCCACTTTGACGGCGGCGCAGGACGCGTTTTTCAGCCAAAAACAAAAAAAGCGGACGTTTGAGACGGAGAAGACGCGCGTCCTTGCCGATCTTCGTGCGTTCGAGAAAAAACAGCGAAAACACCTGCAAGAGATCGTCGAAAAACTGACGGAGGCGGAGGGTGCGGAGGAGAACCGCAAAAAAGGAGAACTGCTGACCGCCAACCTCTACCGTATCCAAAAGGGAATGACGGAAATCGTCGTCGACGATTACTACGACGGCGGACGGGTAAAGATTGCGTTGGACGCAACCCTGCCCCCTGCCAAGAACGCGCAAAGATATTATAGGCTTTATACCAAACAAAAACGAACCGTCGAGATGTTGACGCCGAGAAAAAAAGAGGTGGAGGAGACGCTCGACTACTTGGGTAGCGTCTATTTCGCCGTGGAAAGTGCGGAAGGAAACGCGGAGACGATAGAGGAGATTAAAAAAGAGGCGGCGCCCTACTTGTCGCAACGAAAAGCGGCGAAAAAGGAAAGGACGGAGCGCCCTCTTTCTGCGCCTCGTTGCTACGAGATAGACGGTTTCGTCGTCAAGGCGGGCAAAAATAATCTGCAAAACGAAATCTACTCAAAGAGGCGGACAAAACGGACGTGTGGTTGCACGTGCAAAAATACCACTCCGCGCACGTCGTCGTCTTTACGCAAGGCAACGCGGTCAGCGACAAGGCGCTCCTTTACGCGGCGGAAATTTGCGCCTACTATTCTCAGGCGAGAGAGGGGGATAAAATCCCCGTCGATTACTGCCCGAGAGGGCACGTGAAAAAGGCGCCTCACGCACAGGCGGGCAGGGTCTATTACAACGAATACGAGACGATTATCGTCACCCCTAATCCGCACAAAGACGAGGAGGTGGCGCCGTGAAAGAGAATATAATTAGCCGCATAAGACAGGGCAGAGGCGGCGTGGCGGCGGGGGCTTTTTTTCTCGTCCTTTCCGCCTTCTTCTTTGCGTTGATGAGCGTTTTCGTGCGCCTTTCGGGTGATTTGCCCACCTTTCAAAAGGCGTTTTTCAGGAACGCCGTCGCTGCGTTTATCGCCTTTATTATGCTGGTCAAAAGCAAGGATTTTTCCGTCAAAAAAGGGTGTAGAATTCCCCTTTTGCTCCGTTCGATAGCGGGTACGGTCGGCATCGTCGCCAACTTTTACGCGGTGGATAATATGGGGCTTGCCGACGCGTCTATCCTCAACAAACTCTCCCCGTTTTTTGCCGTGATTTTCTCCGTGATTATCATCAAGGAAAAGGCGAGCGGCTGGGACTGGGCGCTGATTGCCCTCGCTTTCTTTGGGGCGTTGTTCGTCGTCAAACCTGCCTTTAATATGTCCGTCGTTCCTGCCCTGGTAGGGGTGCTTGGCGGCTTGGGGGCTGGTATAGCCTACGCTTTCGTGCGACTTTTGGGCAATCGAGGCGAGAGAAAATCGGTGGTCGTCTTTTATTTTTCGCTCTTTTCCTGCCTCGTCGTCACGCCTGCTTTTATCGTAGGGTTCGTGCCGATGGAGTGGTGGCAGGTGGTATTCTTATTGCTCGCAGGCGCGTGTGCGGGCGCGGCACAATTTTCTATCACGACCGCGTACGCGTGCGCCCCCGCAAAGGAAATCTCCGTGTACGACTATTTTCAGGTGGTCTTTACGGCAATCCTCGGCTGGACGTGTTTTCAAGAGATTCCCGACTGGCTCTCCTTTATCGGCTACTTTATCATCATCTCTGCGGCGGTGTTGAAATATCTCAAAACGAAGTTCTGGGCGAAATCGAAAACCGATACGCCCCCTCTGCCCGATTCGTCGGGCGCGCAGGGCTCGCCCAGCGAAGGTTGCGACGACGCTACCCCAGAGCAATCGACTGAGGTGAAAGAGGAATAAAAAACGCAACAAAAAAGCCTTCCGTTTGCGGAAGGCTTTCGTTTATCCTAATCTGCTAATTATTCAGCAACTTTTTCAGCCGCGGGATATACGCTGGCTTGTTTTTTGTCTTTACCCAATCTTTCGTACTTTACGACGCCGTCGATGAGCGCGAAGAGCGTATCGTCTTTACCGATGCCGACGTTTTTGCCGGGGTGGATCTTCGTGCCGCGTTGACGGACGAGGATATTACCAGCCAAAACGACCTGACCGTCGCTGCGTTTGCAACCAAGGCGCTTTGCTTCGCTGTCTCTACCGTTGTGAGACGAACCGGTACCTTTCTTATGGGCAAATAAACTGATAAAAATCATTTTACTTATCTCCTTAATTAGTTTTTTTCTCCCTAAGCAGGGCAGGTGCGATTAGAGTTCGATTTTTTCGATCTTAACCGCGGTGAAGGGTTGTCTGTGACCTTGCTTTTTACGTTCGTTTTTCTTGGCTTTGTACTTGAAGACGATGATCTTCTTGTCCTTGTCCTGTCTAACGACGGAAGCGGTCACTTTGGCAGAAGCGACTTCTGCACCCGTTTTGATACCGTTGTCATCGGAAACCATAAGCACTTTGAAGGAAACTTCGTCGCCGACGTTAGCGGAAAGTTTTTCCACCTTTACTACGTCGCCTTCGCTTACCTTGTACTGCTTGTTGCCGTTGTCGATAATTGCGTACATAAACTTTTACCTCCTCTTTCCAGTCTCGAAGACACCCTAGGCGTGCTTTTCTAGCAAAAAAAGCAACTTAAATCTGCCCGTTTCTATCGGCTCGCCTACTAATATACCACAATAAAAATCCTTCCGTCAAGCAATTTTTCCACGCTTTTTGATTTTTTGTATACAAAAAGGCATAATTTTTCCTTGTGCGCGCCATACTGACGGCAAAAGGAGTAAGAATTATGGAAGATACGAAAATCAAACAAAGCGAAGAGGCGCTCGCGGAGATTTATAGGAACTGTCAACTGGCGTTGCAGTCCATCTCCAACATCTTGCCCGAGGTGGACAACGAAAGGCTGGGTGCGGAAATCAAGTTGCAGCACGAGGAATACGAAAAAATCAGCGGCAGAGCCGCCGCGCTCGCCAAAGACAGGGGGATTGAGTTGAAAGAGCCTGGCGCCATCAAAAAGATGATGATGTGGGGTTCGATTAAGATGAGTACGATGACGGACAACTCCTGTGCGCATATCGCCGAGATGATGTTGCAAGGCACGCTGATGGGGATTACCGCTCTTCGCAAGACGGAGAGTGAACTTCCGCCCGACTTTGCCGACCAACAAATCAAAGATTTGCTGCGTGCGTTGCTCGACGCCGAAGAAAGGTTTGAAAAACGCTTAAAGGAATATCTTTAAGATTTTTTTGCGAAAAAAAAAACGGTTTTAGGGGTGACCTAAGACCGCTTTTCGCTACCCTTCCGCGCCTTCGTTTAGGAGGGAAGCAAGGGGTTGATACAAGTCCACGTCGACGAATTTTTCCGCCAAGACGTTTTGCGAGAGAGTGCCTAAAAGCCTCTCTTTTTTGTCGTAAATTTCAAAGGCGACGTAGGATCTTTCGTCCAAAAAGCGCAAGGCGCGCTTGACGGTGCAGTCCTCGTCTACGGCGACGTGTTTGACGGTCACGCCACGACGAAACGCACCCTTAAAGGAGTAATCGATGCGCTGATATTCCGCCTTGTTTTTAAGATGACCCATGGCGCCCGACGCCAAAAAGAGCGCGAAGACGAGTAGCGTAATCTGCACTATGCCTTGCGTGCAAAGATAGATAAAGAGCGCGACCATGGCGGCGGAAAAGAGAAAAGATAGGGTCAAACAAACGGTTTTTGCGCGTTTCGCCGCTACCATGGGTGGGTGTTTTTTGGAAAAAGCCCTTTGTAGAAGGCTCATCAGCACTCTCCCTCCGTCCAGCGGATAAGAGGGCAAAAGGTTGATAAGGCCGATAAAAAGGGAGGTATAGCAGGCGGTGTCCGTCAGGGCGTAGGCGTCGGGAAAAATCCACCACAACGCGACGAAAAAGAGGGCGGTGGCGAAGTTCGCCAAAGGACCGCATGCGGCGACGAACGCTTCGTCGCGCAAAGATATCCCCGACAGGTCGCCGTCAATTACGGCACCGTAGGGCATCAACACTACCCGATTGAGCCGATACCCCAACCGATCGGCGGCGAAAGCGTGCGCGCACTCGTGTTGCAGGGCGACCAACGCGCTGATAAAAAAGGCGGGCAACCTGCCGATAAAGCAATACCATACCCCGACGAGCAGAAACAGGGGGTGGACGGACAGTCGAAAGGGCGCGCGGTTTAGTTTTGCGCGCCAAGATTTTACGGCTGAGATTCTACCCACGCCAGACAGTTCTCGTCGTCGATTTGAAGGCAAGATAAGAGTTCTCCTTGGGAATACATCGTCACCTGCACCGTCCCCTCTCCGTCGGAAAAGGCAACGGGGACGTTGTGTTTGACTTCGTCGCCGATTTGGTAATAGACGTGGTCCACCCCTTCCACGACGCTCGTAAAGGTGGGCGCGTGTTCGATCTTTACCGTGTATTCGTCGCCGCTACGGATGACGTCCGTCACCACTCCGTCTACGGCAGGGTATACGCACCCTTCCGCCGTAAAACTAATCACCCCTTCTGCGGAAACGCTGACGTCGGCGTTGGAGTATTCCCCGACGACGGAACTCAAGGTGAAATCGGAAAAGACGCGGCTGTCCTCTTGCGGTGCGGGCGTCGTCATCGTCTTAAAAAAGGTGTTGATGGCGCTGTGGGGCATGAAAACGTTGGTCAAAAAAATAGCAAGGCACAACGCCCCTGCGCAGGCGAACTCCACGCGGTAGACGATTTTTTCCGCTCTGGTGGGCGGGTCGTCGCTTTGTATGCCTCTCTGCCAAAAACGCCGTTGCGAAAAACGCGACTTCCAGCGTTGCCAACGGGTGGGTTGCAACTCGTCCTCCACGACGGTCGTGACGAAGTGTTCCCCGTCGTCCTCTTTTTCTTGGACGAGGTCGGGGTCTTCTGCGACGGGGAGATTCTCCTCGAAGGACACGCGCTCGTTGACTTTATCAATGAGCGACTGTTGCAGGGCGGCGGGCTTGTTCTTTCGTCTTCTTTTGACGACGTTGACGGTAGATACGGGTATCTCCAGCATTTCGGCGTATTCGATTTCTTCGTTCATAATCCTTCTCCTTTTGACGGGTATTTCTTTCTGCCTTATAACCTATGCGCCGAAAAAAGGAAAAAGACCAACGCGCGGGCAAAATAAAAAATCGAACGTCGGGAGTTTTTGTCGAAGGGCGCCCCTGCCCCCCTCAATAAACAAAAAGCCGCCCTCTAAAACGCAAGAGGGCGGCACAATTATAAGTTATTCTTATACCGAACGAGCAAAATCTTCCTCGCCGTCCGTCGTTTGTTTGTTGGGGGAGAGGGAGTAGAGGTCGAACTCGCTGTCGATGTCGAAGTCCTCGTCCGTCTCGAAGACGGCGAGTTTGGATACGGACACCTCGTAGGCGGTCATCGTCTTCATCTCCGTTTCGCTTATCTTTTTTTGATATTCCCTGCTCTGGATTCTGCCCGAAAGGGCGACCCTGTCGCCGACGCCTAAGTTCTTCACGAAGCGCGCGTTCCTGCCCCACGCGATGCAGGGGATATAGTCGCTCTTGTTGTAGGCGCGGTTGACGGCGATTAAGACGTCCGCAATCTCGCGGTTGAACGGGGTGGTGCGATAGACGGGCGGCTTGCAAATATACCCCGACATAACGATACTGTTGGGGTTTTTATCTCCGCAATCGGACAAAATTTCCCGTGCGAAAACGGTGAGCATCAGTCGCGATTTTCCGCCTTCGATTTTGTTATAACTCCTAAACTGCCCGACGGCGCAGATGGTCTTGCCTTTTTCCAGATGCTCCCCCGTAATCAGCCTCTCGCTGACGGTGACGGGCAGGATATCCGCCTGACCCGACAGGCGCATAACGCGGACGAAGAACTCGTAGAACCCTTCTCCGTAGACCTCGTGCGAAAAGACGGCGTCGCTGACGATCTCTCCCGTGAGGCAGACTTTGTTGTTTTTTTCCGTGACGTAATTCATAATAACCTCCAAAGCGTTTTTTCAAACGTATTTCTTATTGCAAAGGGCGGATTGCCGCCTACTGAACGGGGTGCTGTTTGCCCGTGTGGTCGATTTGGTAGCCCGACTGATAGATAAGTTCTCCTATGGGCAGGAAGGAAAAACCTCTATTTTTGAGGGTGGAGAAGACCATGGGTAGCGCTTCTGCGGTATGCAAGCCGTTGTTGTGGCAAAGAATAATGCTGCCGCTTCCTACGCCGTTGATGATTCGCAGGGCGATCTCCGTCGCCGATAAGTTCTTCCAGTCCAGCGAGTCGACGTCCCACTGTATCGTGAACAGTTTTTGTTCGCTTGCCCTTTCGACGAGCAGGTCGTCGTAATCTCCGTACGGGGGACGAAAGAGGGTGGGGCGTACCCCCGTCGCCTTTTCGATTGCCTTACAGGAGGAGGACAATTCCTCGTCGATTGCCTCTTTGGACAGTTTGCTCATATACGGGTGCGTCTTGCTATGGGTGCCCAGTTCGTGCCCCGCCTCCACTATCTTTTTGGCGTATTCGGGGTACTTTTCTACCCAGAATTGCACGGCGAAGAAGGTGCATCGAATCTCGTTCTTTTCCAAGGCGTCTAAAATGGCGTCCGTGTGTTCGACGCCCCAAGCGCAATCGAAAGAAATCGCCACCGCCTTATCCGTGCGTGCAACGCTGTATATGGGCAACTTTCTCGTGGCTTTTGCCGCCGTCTTTTGGACGGAATATCCCCCTACCGCGGTGCATACGCAGACGGCGGAGAGGGCGGTGATTGCCGCGGCAACGATAGCGGCGATACGGCGTTTACTTGACATGCGCACCTGTCCTATCATAATGGATTGCGCGAGGCGAAAGAAGGGAAGTTTCGTCGAAAAAATTCCTTTTTGGTCGATTTTTTCGCCTCGCCCTTTCCGCTTTTGCGCTCGTAGGTCTTTTGGTAGACAAGGTATCTTATGTGCCTCGTCGTCGCCGTATGCCCTTTTTGATAAAACATAAGTAAAACTTATAGAAAAAGAAAAGAGAAAAATGAGCAGAAGAAGTCGCAAAACGGTTTACATTTTGCGCGCGTTCGTGTATAATGATAGTATGAAAATTTGGGCGAAACTGATTACGGACGGAAAAATCAAGCATCAAATGGTGTACGAGAAGGATGAAAAACTCACCTACTCCCATTTTTTTGATTATTTGACGGAGATTTGTCAGGCGCTGGACGTGCCGACGCCCGTGCTTATGAAGACGCACATTTTTAACTATGCGAAATTCAATCACGTCAAATTTACGGCGAAGGATTTCGTGGAGCATTTTGCGTACGATCAGTTGTTTTTGGAGAACGTATTCGTATAATCGCCGATAAGGCAAAGGAGAAAGGCTATGACGGCTTTGGAAAAAGGGATTGTTGAGATTTTGACGGACGACGCACGCATCACGACGGCGAAGATGGCGGCGATGCTTGGCGTGGACGAAGCGCAGGTAAAGGCTTGCGTAAAAGATATGGAGACGCGCGGGCTCTTGGTGAAATACACGGCGATTATCGACAGCGAAAAGGCGGACGACGACCTCGTCGAGGCGCTTATCGAGGTAAGGGTATCGCCTAAGAAAGCCGAAGGCTTTGACGGTATCGCCCGTCAGGTAGCGTCCTTCCCCGAGGTAAAAGGGGTGTATCTTATGAGCGGCGCGTACGATTTGGTCGTGATGATTGCCGACACCTCCTTGCAAAAGGTGGCAAGATTCGTCTCGGAGCGTATCTCTACCTTCGACGGCGTCATCGGCACCGCCACCCACTTCATCTTGAAAAAATACAAAATCGAAGGCGTTTTGACGGAGCGCGAAGGCGCGGACAAACGCATCTCCGTGCAACCGTAAGAAGGATAGATTATGCGTGACTTTGTCAACCAAAAAACTAAATTGATAAAACCCAGCGGTATCCGTAAATTTTTCGATATCGTCAGGGAGACGGAAGGGGCTATCTCGCTCGGCGTAGGTGAGCCCGATTTCGTCACGCCTTGGAAAGTGCGTCAGGCGGCAATCGCCTCCCTTCAAAAGGGGTATACGCAATACACGGGCAACCGTGGTTTGCCCACCCTCCTGTCTTTAATTTCTCGCTATTTAGAGGAGCGGTTTTCCCTGCAATACGACCCTGCCCACATCTTGATTACGGTGGGCGGTAGCGAGGCTATCGACCTTGCCCTCCGTGCCTGCGTGGATAGAGGGGACGAAGTACTTATCCCCGATCCTGCCTACGTGTCCTATTGCCCCCTCGTTGCCATGGCGGACGGCGTGCCCGTGTCCGTGGAGTGTAGGGAAGAGGACGAGTTCGTCTTAAAACCCGACCTTCTCGAAAGGGCGATTACCCCCAAAACGAAGGCGCTCATTTTGACCTATCCCAACAACCCCACGGGCGGGATCATGACGGAGGAGCAACTCCGTGCGATCGCCAAGGTTATCGTCAAACACGACTTGCTCGTCATCACGGACGAGATTTACGCGGAACTCACCTACGGCAGAAAACACTTCTCCATTGCGCAAATCGAAGGGATGAAGGAGCGCACCGTCTACGTCGGCGGTTTCTCCAAAGCCTTTGCGATGACGGGCTGGAGATTAGGGTTCGTTTGCGCGCCCCCTGCCATCGACGAGGCAATGTTCAAGATACATCAATACGGGATTATGTGTGCTCCCATCACCTCCCAGTACGCCGCTATCGAAGCGCTCCGCGACGGGTTCAGCGACGGGTTTGCGACGGTGGAAGAAATGCGCGATTCGTACGACAAACGTCGCCGTTTCGTCCTGCACTCCTTAAAGCAAGCGGGCATGCATTGTTTTGAGCCACGCGGTGCTTTCTACGCCTTTCCTTCCGTCAAATCCAGCGGTTTGCCTGCGGAAGAATTTAGCGAAAGACTGCTCCAGAGCAAAAAGGTTGCGGTCGTTCCCGGTAGTGCGTTCGGCGATTTTGGTGTCGACAACGTCCGTATCTCGTACGCGACGGGTATGGCGGCGCTCGACGAGGCGTTTGGCAAGATTGCAGAATTTATGCAAGAAATTAAAAAATAACGGATAAATATTCACACGGCGTGCGTTTACCGAAGACACGGATAGTCTTTTTGTAGGCGGCGCCGTATTTTTATGCACGGACGGCGCATAAAATCCGTCGTTATTATTAAAAAAGAGGGAAAACGGAGCGTTTTTTCTACGAAAAAAGTTGCTTTTCGCGCGCTTTCTCGCCCGAAAAGTATTGACAAACCCCTTAAAAAGGGGTATAATAAAGGCACGAAACGCAAAAAACACCGTGGCTTTTGGAAAAAAGTCACGGTTGTATTTTGTATCCTTACGCAAGGCGCAATGGTCAGGCGCGACCGAAGCGAAGGAAAAGGAGAGTTATGGCAGATCAATTCATTATGACGCAAAAGGGCTACGAGGACGCGGTAGAGAGGTTGAAATACTTACAGACGGTAAAACGTCAAGAAATCGTAGAGCGCATTGCGGAGGCGCGCAGTCACGGCGACTTGTCGGAGAATGCAGAATACGACGCGGCTCGCAACGAGCAGGCATCCAACGAAGGGGAAATCTTGGAGTTGGATTATAAGATTAAGAACGCCGTAGTCGTAGAAGAAACGACGGACACGACCACCGTCCGCGTGGGCACTTTCGTCACCGTTTTCGACGAGGATTTGGACGAGACGGAAAAGTACGAAATCACGGGGTCGATGGAGGCGAACGCACTCCTCAACAAGATCTCCAACGAATCCCCTATGGGCGCGGCGCTTTTGGGGAAGAAGGTCGGCGACGTGGCGACGGTTAAAGCCCCCGACGGCGACTACAAGTTGCGCGTAATGGCGATTGAACTCGCATAAACAAAAGCAATAAAAGAGGTTTACTATGCAAGAGAATCAAACCAACGCGGTTGCGGAAGAAGAGCAACTGATAGAGCAGGCGAAGATTAGGCGCGAAAAACTTGCAAAATTGCAAGCGGAAGGGAAGAACCCTTACCACCACGTCAAATATCCCGTCGACAGCGACTCGGCGACCATCAAGGGCGACTACGAGGCGTACGAAGGCAAGACGGTGTGTTTGGCTGGGCGTATGATGTCCCGCCGTATCATGGGCAAGGCGTCCTTTTCGCATATCGCGGACAGGAGCGGCAGTATGCAAATTTACGTCACTCGTCAAGATATCGGCGAAGAGAATTATATGTCCTACAAAAAGGATTACGATATCGGCGATATCGTAGGGCTTAAGGGTTTCGTATTCAAGACGCAGACGGGCGAAGTGTCGGTACACGTCACCGAACTCGTGATGCTGTCCAAAGCCCTTCTCCCGTTGCCTGAAAAATACAACGGGTTGCAAAACCAAGATATGAAATACCGCCTCCGCCACCTTGATTTGATTATGAACGACGACGTGAAAAAGACTTTCCGCGTCCGTTCCCAAATTTTGAAGGAAATCCGTGCGTACTTAGACGGGCTGGGGTATCTCGAAGTGGACACGCCCACCCTTTTGACGCTGGAGATAGGCGCGGACGCCCGTCCTTTTAAGACGCATCACAACGCGCTCGACCTCGATATGTATATGCGCATCGAGACGGAGTTGTTCTTAAAGAGGCTGATCGTCGGCGGTATGGACAAGGTTTACGAAGTGGGTCGTATCTTCCGCAACGAGGGTATGGACGCCTTCCACAACCCCGAATTCACGAGTATCGAGATGTACCAAGCGTACAGCGATTACTTTGATATGATGGACCTCATCGAGGACTTGTATAAGACGGTCACGATGAAGGTGTGCGGCACGCTGGATATTACCTATCAGGGCACGGAAATCCACATGGGTGACTGGACGCGCCTGACGATGATAGAGGCGGTCAAAAAATACGCGGGCGTCGATTACAACGACTGGGCGACGGACGCAGACGCGGTTGCCGCGGCGGCGGAAAAGGGTGTGGAACTCGAACAGGACAACCCGACGAAGGGGCACGTTTTGATTGCTTTCTTCGAGGCGTTCGTAGAAGACAACCTTATCCAACCCACCGTCATCTACGACTATCCCGTCGAGAATTCGCCTTTGGCGAAACGCAAACCTTCCGACCCTGCCTTTACCGAAAGATTCGAGTATTTCATCTGCGGGCACGAATACGGCAACGCTTTCTCGGAACTCAACGACCCCATCGACCAAAAGCAACGTATGGTCAAGCAGGTTGAGGCGAAGCGCGCGAAGGGAAACAAGGACGCGCAAATCGACGAGGATTTCATCAACGCGCTGGAATACGGCTTGCCCCCCACGGGTGGCTTGGGTATGGGTCTGGACAGATTCGTTATGTTGTTGACGGACAGTTCGACCATTCGCGACGTAATCCTGTTCCCGACCATGAAACCGAAAAAATAATTTTTCCGCTATCCTACGCCCACTCAAAAGTGGGTGTAGGAGCGTTTTTTCATAATTCACGTCGTTTTCACCTGCCGTGCGTGCCTTTTTCACGAAAGTGGGCTATAATGACGATGGCGCAACGTACGCGCCGCTATGGAGGAGTCTATGGACGCAAAAATCACCAAAAAACGCTTGGGCGAATTTTTATCGTACGAGTGGTTGAAAATCGTGGCGATTGCCGTCGCACTAATCGTAGTGTGGTCGGTGCTCTTTTCTTGCACCTCGGCACGCCTGACCGACGACCAAGTCTTTATGGTTATCAATTATACGGGCTTGATTCCTGGTTCGGATTTTTACAGTCACTCCTCGACGTTGATGAACAAGAACGTCTTTTCCTACGAAGTCAACGAAGCCACTACGCTGGATATCACGGTGGAGGACGGCAAGATGGCAGGCACCCTCTTAGAGACCCGCTTGACGACGGGGCAAGGGGACGTTATGCTGGTAGCGAATACCGAGTGGGAAGGACAGGAGTATTATTTGACCGACGATAACGGCAATAAGATTGACGACGGCAACGGTGACTACCAAAAGGGCACGCAGACCTACTTGCAAGCCTTCTTGCACAGCACCTACCACTATACCGTGATGCCGTTGAGAGACGTGCAGACGACGGTGGGCAACTCCCCCTACGATCAAAAGGGCTTGCTCTCCTACGTGTACGAGTATTTGGACGATTTCTTTACGCCCGTGGATATTGCCGACCCCGATAAGGGTTTCGTCGTGGGCGAGGAAATGGACGACGGCGCTTGGGCGGAGATGGAGAGTCAATTCCGCACGCGCGTTAGACAGACGCAGGACAAGCGATTTAGGAACGAATCGTTGATTCAATCGGGCTTGCACCAAGAAAAGGATAGGCTCGTCAAATACCGCGACGCATACAACGCGTTCTTGGGGTATTTGGACGCAGGTATCGTGACGCCGACCGTATCCAAAGTGGTGTTGGCGGACGATAGCGAGGATAAGTTGGTGTCGACGGGCGAGTACAGTTTGAATATTTGTCCCGACGACGGGAAGATGCCCACCCTCAAGGAAACGGCGTGTTATACGACGAAGGTAGGCGAACAAGACGTCATCACGGCAAAGGATATGAACGTCGTCTTCCTGCACGTAGGGAATAGCCGACGGGAATTCCTCTGCGAAAAAATCTTGTACGTCAATTACCTCGTCGCGACCCACTACGTTCAGCCTTCTAATCCGTAGGTGACGTATGAAGGAATTCTTCCAACACGCGCCGACGGCGAACGCTTGCCACGTATACGGAATGTTGAAAAAGGCGTCGAAAAGACGACACCTCTCCTTCCACACGCCTGGGCATAAGCGTCCTAATTGGGATATAACCGAACTTTCCTTCAGCGATTGCCTCGCCGACCCTCAAGGGGTCATTTTACAGGCGCAACGGGACGTCGAGGGGATTGTCAAATCCAAGGCGAGCGAGTTCCTGACCGACGGCAGTACGTCGGGCGTGTATACGTTATTATATCTATTGAAATCAAAAGGGGTGGAAAAGGTAGCGGTTTCCCCCTTTTCGCATATCAGCGTTTTTAGAGGGTTGGCGCTCCTCGGGTTGCAACCCGTGATGATAGAGGGGCAGACCCCCTTTTCGCAACCGACGGAGACACAAATCGCCACAGCGCTTGCCAAGGCGGACGCCCTCTTTTTGACCAGCCCCAACTACTACGGCAAGACGGCGGATTTGTCTTCGGCTAGACGGCTCGTCGACAAGCAGAACAAGTATTTCGTCGTCGACCAAGCGCACGGCGCGCACCTGCACCATAAGCCGTGGCAGTACGCAGGCAATTACGCAGACGGCTGGGTGGACGGCGCGCATAAAAGTTTGCCATGTATGACGCAAGGCGCGCTGGTGAGCGTGGCGAGGGAAGACTGGGTGGACGGGCTTCGTGCCATCGCCCCTCTCTTCCGCACGACTAGCCCCTCCTATCCTATCCTTGCCTCTATCGAGTACGCGTATAAGTATCCTCGCAATACCGCCTTGGAAGGGCTGGCGGCGACCTTTATCCGCGAGAATCCGCATAGGTTGCTACCTGCGGAAGACTGGACGAAGATATGCGCCTATTTTGGCAGTCAATGCGAAAGCGTGCAGAAGGCGCTGGAGAAAAAAGGGATATACGCCGAATTTTGCGACGGTGCCTTTTTGACCTTTTACCTCTCTCCTGCGACGAAAATAGGCGAGTTTAACAGGCTTAAAAAAATGCTCTCGTGGGCGTTTTCCTTATATCCCGTCAAAGAGGGAGAGATGGAAGGCGCGATAGCGGCGCCCGCCACGATTACGCCTATTTCGGGCAAAACGGAGTGGATTTTGATAGAAAACGCCGTGGGCAGGGTTGCGTCGAGTTCGTTTGGGATATTCCCGCCATGTCTACCGCTTGCTACGGACGGACGGCGGATAGACGAGCAAATCGTGGCGCGTATGCAGGGTGCGGCGCACACCTTTGGCGTGGAACGAGGCAGGATACAGGTATACGAAGAAGGAGAAAAAAGATGAGAGGAAAATTCATCACCTTTGAAGGTTGCGACGGGTGCGGCAAAAGCACGCAATTGAAAAAACTCAGCGACTATTTGACCGAGAAAGGGGTGGCGCACGTTTTCACTCGCGAGCCGGGCGGCGGTAAAATCAGCGAACAAATCCGCGAGATTTTGCTGAACGGTAAAAACGGCGAGATGACGGACGAGTGTGAGGCGCTCCTTTACGCAGCGGCGAGGGCGCAACACCTCAGCGACAAGGTGGAGCCGGCGCTTAGCGAGGGGAAACTGGTCATCTGTGATAGGTACATTCACTCCTCCTACGCCTATCAAGGCTACGCGCGCGGACTGGGTGTAGATTTCGTCAAAAAAATCAACGCGTACGCAGAGGAAAGTTATTCGCCCGACCTGACGATTTTTATCAATCTTAGCCCGAAGGACGCCTTTGCTAGAAAAAAAGGCGCGGACGAAAACGACAGGCTGGAACAGGCTGGGCTCGCCTTTCACGAGCGGGTTTACGAAGGGTATCTTGCCCTCGCAAAGGATGGAAAAAATATCGTGACCGTGGACGGAAAAGGCACGCCCGACGAGATATTTGCCGAGGTTTTGACGGCACTCAAAAAGGCAAATTGCCTCTAAAGAGACGAGGAACGGATAATGAGGACTACATAAGTAGTCCTTTTTCTTTTTCAGTATTGACACCTGCTATAAAAAATGATAAAATAAGAAGGTGAGAAACCTTTGCGAGGAGAAAACGATGAGGACTTGGAAAAAGATATTGCTGACGATATGCTTGGTTTTGGCGCCGACGCTGTTCTTTGCGGCTTGCGACGGCAACGACCCTGGCACTACGCCCCCTACCGAGCACACGGTGACGGTGGAGAAAAATATCGACGAGGCAGGCACGGTCACGGGTGGCGGCACGTATACGCGTTTGGCAACGGCGACCTTGACGGCAACGACCAACCTCGGGTATACCTTCGACGGCTGGTACGGCGAGGAGGATAATTTGCTTTCTTCCTACGAGACGTACAGTTTTCAGGTCAAAAAATCGGTGACGTACACGGCGAAGTGGTCGGTGGCTGACGTCAGCGTTCGGTTCGATACGGACGGCGCGGGCGTGATTGCCACTCAGGATATCTCTTACGGCGAAAAGGCAACGAAACCTGCCGACCCGATTAAGACGGGGTACGATTTCGTCGGCTGGTACAACGGGTCGACGGCGTGGGATTTCAACACGGCAGTCACGCAGAATATCACCCTGACGGCGCACTGGTCTATCCAGTCGTACGCGGTCACCTTCGATACGGCAGGTGGCAACGCCATCGCGCCTCAAACGGTAGAATACAACCAAAAG
>JAFVXN010000139.1 GCA_017501125.1 Clostridia bacterium | reverse complement strand
CAGAGTTCGACAAGGAAGGCAACTGCCTCTCCATCGAGGAAAAGCCCGCACAACCCAAGTCCAACTATGCCGTAGTAGGTCTTTACTTCTACCCCGTCGCACCTTCTTTTTGCTTTTTCAAGTTCTCGTAATATCCGCCGTATTCCTCGTCGTCGTCCTCCCCGTCAAAGGCGCAAAAACCGCCCAAAGGCAACAAGCGGACGGAAAATTTCTCCCCCGTCTTTTTGCTCCTCTTTTTGAAGATGGCGGGCCCGAAACCGACGGCAAATTCCGTGATTTTGAAACCGAGCGCCTTGCCTGCGATATAGTGCCCGAATTCGTGCACCGTCACCATCAATAGCAACATCAATATCGCGGCGAGGACACCGCCTATTTTGGACAACATGTCCAAGAAAGTCATCAACAAATTACTCAAACCGATACCTGCTTTATCATTTATTTATCCACTCAAACGCAAGCGCGCGTGCACGCTCGTCCGTGTCTTTCGCCGTCTTATAATCGACGATTTTTGCCCGCTCCGTCCTGTCCAGCGCGTAGGCAATCGCCTCTTGAATCTTCGTAAATCCTATCCTGCCTTTTAAGAAGGCGCCAACCGCCACCTCGCCTGCGCCGTTGAGCGCACAAGGGTAATTGTCCCCCCTTTCCAGCGCCGTCAACGCAAGGTCGTAGCAAGGGAAATCCGCCCTGTTTAAGGGCAAGAAACGGATTTGCCCAAGGCTTGCAAAATCCAGCGGTTTTAAGCCGCAATCCAGCCGTTCCGGATAAGTGAGCGCCAACTGTATGGGGAGTTCCATCGTGGGATAACTCATCTGCGCCATCACGCACCCGTCGGCAAACTGCACCATCGAGTGGATAATGCTCTCAGGTTGCACCACCGTCGTGATTTTATCGGGCGTAGTGTCGTACAGCCACTTCGCCTCGATGACCTCAAACCCCTTGTTGAGCAAAGTCGCGCTATCAATCGTAATCTTTGCGCCCATCTTCCACGTAGGGTGTTTGAGGGCGTCCGCCGCCGTCACTTTTTCGAGTTCGGCTTGCGTTTTCCCGTAAAAAGGTCCGCCGCTTGCCGTGATAATCAACTTATCAAAGGGGGCGTCTTTGCGGAAATTGAGCGCCTGCCAAAGGGCGGAGTGCTCGCTGTCGATAGGGGTCAAATCCACCCCTGCCGCCTTGACTTTTCCCATCACGAGTTCCCCACCGCAAACCAACGTTTCCTTGTTGGCAAGCGCGAGATTTTTGCCCTCCGCTACTGCGCGTAAGGAATATTTCAGCCCAGCAAAACCCGTCGCGGCTACGAGCGCCGTATCCCCGTAGCAGACCCCTTCCACCGCCGCCTCTTCGCCGTAGGCGAAGCGGACGCCGTCGGGGATACTATCCGCGATACTTTTTGCCGCCCTCTCGTCAACGAGCGCGGCGAATTGCGGACGGAATTTTTCCACCTGCGCCAAAAATTCCTCCGCGGAAGAATGGGCGACCAACGCCGCTATTTTGAATTTTTCAGGATAACGCGCGACGACGGAAAGTGCCTGCCTTCCTATCGAGCCCGTCGAACCGATGAGCGAAATTTCTTTCATATTTTTTCCTTCGTTTTTTCTATCGGGAGAAAAAATACCCGTCCGCCTAAGCGCGCGGATAGGTATTTCTTTCGTAAAATTAATGAGGCAGTGCCACGAACCACAAAATCAGGTTGATGAACGCAAAGCAAACGTAGACGGCAACCGTCGCGAAAATCGTACCGTCGATTCTATCGAGCACCCCACCGTGCCCAGGCATAATGTTGCCCATATCTTTGAGCCCTTTTTTACGCTTGATACAACTCTCTACCAAGTCGCCAAAACTGGTAGCGAGCGCCGCCAACAAGCCGATTGCAACGTAGACGAGCAACCAAAGCCCCACGTTCTCGAACATCCAACCTACTTCCGCACGACCGATAAGACTTAAGACCATCGTATATACGAAGTATACCGCTACGCCGCTTATCGCACCGCCAATCAACCCGCCGATAAATCCTATCACCGTCTTGTTGGGAGAGAGGGTGGGCGCCAACTTTTGAGGGAACACCTTTTTTAAGGTGATGCCGAAGAAAAAGGCAAAGACGTCCGACAAGGGAGAAATGGTAAAGATAAACAAAATCGCAAGGTCGGAGTTAAAGACCGCCTGTTCGGTCCCGCCGATAACCTTATCGAATCCGTCCAAGATAGGCGGCTCGCCGATGTGGTTGGCAAGCACGAGCAAGCAAAGCAGCAAGGAAGGATACACCGACGCGAGCAAAGAGGAGCCGATATTTTCCAGCGTCGTTTCGTCGTGACGGAATACGAGCAAGGACAACAAGGTGATACAGTGTGCAAAGAAACACACGCAAGTGACGTGCAAGCCGTAGCCGAAGAAATACTCCGCCAAGCCGCACGCAGGGATCACGCCGATTGCAAAAATGAAAGTAAGCACCCGTTGCGCCTTCGTCATACTATCGCCGAACGCACGCGTAATTTCGTACGTGCCGACGATGGCAAAAAACCAAATCAACGTGTCAAAAATCAAGTCGCCTATGTTCTTCGTATATATATTGACGACTATCTTCGACGCGAACATCGCCACCAATATAAACAAATATATCAAGCCTGATATAACGCGTTTTTTCATCTTAATGCACCTTCTTTCGCAGGGGATTATTCCTGCACGTTGTCCTCTTTACACTGTTCGTCCGTTTTTCCAAAGCGTCTGGTCCTACCGGCAAATTCCGCTACCGCCGCCTTTAGATCGGCGTCGGAAAAATCGGGGAACATCTTTTCGGAAAAGTATAATTCTGCATACGCCGCTTGATACAAAAGAAAGTTGGATAACCGCATTTCTCCGCCCGTGCGGATGATGAGATCGGGGTCGGGCACGTCGCCCGTATAAAGCGCAGAAGACAGACTTTCTTCCGTTAATTTTTCCCCGTTTTCTACGGCAATATTCGCCGCGCGGACAATTTCCGCACGCGCGCCGTAGCAAAGCGCGACGTTGAGCCCCTTTCCTTCGTAGCCCTTCGTTTCTTCTTCCGCCGCGCGCAAAATCTTCTGCACGTCGTCGGGCAAAAGACTTACGTCCCCTATGACGCGAAGACGTACCCCCTTTTGACAAATTTTGCACATAGCACGGATAAAATGTTTGCGGATTAGATCGTACAAGCCGTCAAGTTCCGCCTGTGGCCGATTGAGATTTTCCGTCGATAAAGCGTACACCGTGACGTAGGATACGCCCATGTCAAAGGCGCATTCGAGCAGTCCCTCCATACGGTCCATGCCGTGTGCGTGCCCTGCCGAACGGGGCAATAGCCGCTTTTTTGCCCAGCGACCGTTGCCGTCCATAATCAGCCCGATATGACGGGGCAAAGCCCCTTCTATCTTATTCTTTCCCATACTTAAATAGACATCACTTCCTTTTCTTTCGCAGCAATAATATTTTCCAATTTGCCCATAACGGAAGAAATTTCCTTTTCAACGTCCGCTTCGCAACTAGCCGCTTCGTCTTCGGAGAGTTCCTTCGCCGTCTTCATCTTCTTGATGACGTCCATGCTATCGCGACGGATGTTGCGCACCGCGACCTTAGAATCTTCCCCGATTTTCTTGATTTGTTTGACGAGTTCTCTTCTTCTCTCCTCCGTCATAACGGGGAAGACGAGACGGATTACGTTGCCGTCGTTGGTGGGCGTAATGCCGATATTCGATTGCAAAATCGCCTTTTCCACCGCTTTCAGCAAAGACTTATCCCAAAGATTAATCTGCAGACAACGTGCGTCGAGCGCAGATACGTTGCCAAGTTCAATCAATTTACTCATCCCGCCGTACGCCTCTACTTCGATGCGATCCAAAATGTGAGGGTTCGCACGGCCTGCACGGATACCCATATATTCATTTTCGAGCGCGCCCATCGTCTTTTCGCAACGGTCGTCGAGTTCTAACATCATCTCTTCAATCTTTTCGTTTTCAATCATTTTCTTCTCTCCTTTTTCGTCGGGCGTTGCCCTATTATCTAATTATCGTACCGATAGAATTGTCGCCGCATACCGCGCGCACAATCGAGTTCTCCTCGTTGAGCCCGAACGCGAGCGTGGGTACGTCGTTCTCCATACACATCGTCGCCGCCGTAAAGTCGATGACTTTCAGGTTGCGATTGATGATGTCGGCATATTTCAGTTCGTCGTATTTTTTCGCGTTGGGGTTGGTTTTGGGGTCGGAATCGTAGATGCCGTCGACGTTCTTCGCCATAAGGAGCATATCCGCGCCGATTTCACAGGCACGAAGTGCCGCCGCCGTATCCGTAGAGCAATAAGGATTGCCCGTGCCACAGGCAAAAATCACCACCCTTCCCATCTCAAAGTGTCTCAGCGCCTTTCTCAAGATGAAAGGTTCCGCCAAGGAAATCATATCGAGCGCCGTCTGGATGCGGACGGGAATACCGCGCTGTTCGATAGCGTCCATCATAGCGAGCGAGTTCATAACCGTCGCCAGCATACCCATATGGTCGGCAGTCGTACGGTCCATATTCGTGCCCTGTCTGCCCCTCCAGAAGTTGCCTCCGCCGATGACCAAACCTACCTGCACACCCATCTCGTGTACCTTGACAATCTGATCAACGACCTCGCCGATGACCTCGTGATTCAGTCCAAAATGCTGATCGCCAGCAAGCGCCTCACCGGACAGTTTTAATAATACCCTCTTGTATTTCGGCTCCATATTCTCCTCCGTCGTCGTTTTCCCTATTGGGAAAAACGCGCATTTTTTCTATTATACCATATTCCCGAAAATAAATCTATACAATTAGAGAAAAAAGTAGGTGAAAATTGCAAGAATTTTGCCTTTTTCTCTCGTCGTTTACTTTTTTACATAAAAAAGTACGCCCCTTCCGCCACGAAAGGAGGGACGAGCGCATATCGCGACGAAGAGATGTTCCCCCACTTCCTCACCGCCTGCTTTTAGAGGCAAGCAGATTGAGGAAGGGTGAGCGCGCACCGATAGTACGTAATCAAGGCGGGACAAAGAGATATGAAGGTTATAATAAAGCATAAAAAAACACCTACCAAGAGGTAGGTGCTTTTTGTTCACAATTATTTTTGAGCCGCTGCGACTTGTTTCGCAACCTCTTCGCTGAGGTCTTCGCTCTTTTTCTCGATGCCTTCACCCATGATGAAGAACGCATATTTGTTGATGGAGACGTTCGCCTTCTTCAACATATCGACCACTTTCACGCTGTCGTCTTTGATGGAGACTTGCTCGAGCAAACAGTTCTCCACGTAGAACTTACCAAGTCTACCAACGACCATCTTTTCGATGATTGCGTCGGGCTTGTTGGAAAGTTTAGGATCGTTCTTAATCTGTGCGATAAGCACTTCCTTCTCTTTCTCGACTACTTCTGCGGGCACGTCTTCTTTTCTAAGATACGCGGGCTTCGTGAATGCGATTTGGAGGGTCAATTCGTGAGCGACTTCTTTCGCCGCGTCCGTTTCTTCGCCAGCCATATCGATGATAACGCCGAGTTTACCACCCATGTGGATATAACTGGAAAGGAACCCTTCCGTTTCGTACGCCTCATAGCGACGAACGGCAATCTTTTCACCGATGATTGCAATCTTGGATTTCAAATATTCCTCTACGCTGCCTTCAGCCGTTTTGCAAGCGAGCAACGCGTCAACGTCAGCAGGTTTGTCTGCCAAGATGGTCTTGGAGACGGTTTCGCCGATCTCTACGAATTGAGGGTTCTTTGCGACGAAGTCGGATTCGCAGTTGACTTCGATAAGCACGCCTTTCTTGCCGTCGATGTAGCAAGATACGACGCCTTCTGCCGCGATACGGGACGCTTTCTTGTCCGCCTTAGCAACCCCTCTTTCTCTCAAGAGGTCTGCCGCTTTGTCCATATCGCCGTCAGCATCTGCCAACGCTTTCTTACAGTCCATAATGCCTGCGCCCGTCTTTTCACGGAGCGCCTTTACTTCCAATGCACCAAATGCCATAATTGTATTCTCCTTTGGGTATTTTTTGTGTTTTGATGGACACAGGTACGCGTCCAAGCGGAAAACTTACGCGTTTTCCTCAGCCGCCGCAACTACCTCTTCGATATCGGTAGCGGGTGCCTCTTCTACGGGAGCAACCACTGCTTCTTCGCCTTGGTTTGCTTCGATAACTGCGTTGGCGATGACGGACGCGATCAATTTGATTGCGCGGATAGCGTCGTCGTTGCCAGGGATAACGTAGTCAACTACGTCAGGGTCACAGTTGGTGTCCGTGATAGCGACGACTTTGATGCCGAGTTTTCTTGCCTCTTTGATAGCGATGTCTTCGTTGTTGGGGTCAACTACGAACATAACGCCAGGCATAGAACGCATCTTCTTGATACCGCCAAGGTTTG
>JAFVXN010000138.1 GCA_017501125.1 Clostridia bacterium | reverse complement strand
TCAAGATACTACCAACGGACAAAACGGTAAATCTGCCTATGAAATCTGGCTCGACGCAGGTCATCAAGGCGATGAAGAGGATTTTCTTAATTGGCTGAAAGGGGAAACCGTCTGCGAACACGACTGGTCTGACTGGTGGCAGTTGGTGCTCGGTGGGTGCAATACAAAAGGTTATCGCGTGCGTGAGTGCAGTCTTTGTGGAGAAGACGAGGCGGAAATACAGCCTCCTGCCCATACGTACGGAACGGAGTGGTCGTCCGACGATACGCACCACTGGAAACAGTGTACTAAATACGGTTGCGATTCGATTGATGAAAAAGAGGAACACGACTTTGTCGACGAAGTCTGTACCGTTTGCGGCGCCTCTTTGGATAAGGTTATCCACGTAGCCTATCAATTAGGTGGTTATGGCAGTGGCTTTATGGAACAATGGAAGGCGGAATTCGAGGCGATGTACCCCGAGTACGAGGTTTATTTAGAGGGAACGTCGTCGATGACGGGGGATTTTGAGACGCGTTTAGCGACGGGGAGAGACGTGCCTGACGTCTTTCTCGTGTTGGAAACGGGTTGGCAAAAACAAGCGGCTATCGGTAAGTTGGAGCCATTAGACGACGTGTACGGCGCAGAAGCGGACGACAGTGGTATGACGATTGAGGATTTTTTAAACGACGGCATCGTCGACTACGGCAAAGTAAATAGTAATTATTATGCGATTCCTTGGTCGGACAGTGCTACGGGTATTGTCTACAACAAGACGATGTTCGATACTTACGGCTGGGAGATACCCGAGACGGTGGACGAGTTGGTTGAACTTTGCAACACGATAAACGCTGCAAAAGTTCCTACGGGCAACACGAAGCAGCCTTACGTTAAGCCGTTTACTTTTTTGGACGCTTACAGTGGCTACGTAGCAGATACGTGGTGGGCACAATACGAAGGAGCAACTAATTACTCGAAGTTTTTTGATTATGAGTCGCCTACGACCTTCTTGCAACAAGGTCGAGTGGAGGCCCTCAAGGCGTTTGAGGAATTGTTCTTTGCCCCGACGGCAGACGAATATCATAGTTTCGGTAAGAAGAATATGACGCTCGGCGTAAGCACTCACACGGGCGCGCAACAAGACTTCGGTAATAAATACGCGGCGATGATAATCGAAGGGGATTGGTTGGAGAAAGAAGCCTCCTCTTACCTTGACGGCTCGTTTGAATATGCGATGATGCCTACGCCGTTTTTAAGCAATGCGATTAAAGACGACACGACGGGCGAATACAAACAAATCCTTGCCTCGCAAGCGGGTTCCTTTATGTGTATTCCCTCCGCCTCTAACACGAAGGACGGCGCGAAAGAATTCTTGAAATATATCAATAGCAGGCAGGGGTGTGAATCGTACACGAGGTCGACGAACGGTGCCATGCGTCCTTTTGAGTATAAGGCAAGCGAGGTAGAAGACGTAGAAGCAAGCGACTTTAGGAAATCATGCTGGAGCGTGTATGAGACCAGTGAGTTGGTTTATTCTTGCTCGAGCGCGCCGATGGCGTGGAGCGGCAGAATAGGCAAATGGGCTGGGGTAGGGACCGCCGTTTACAGTGGTATTCTGTATGGTGTGTACGCGTACGATGCCGATTGCGAACCAATCGTGGACGCGAGCGGCAACCCGATTCCACAGGCGATTACCGCCTGTCAAAAATGCTACGATTACGTAGTAAAAAACTGGGACGAAATAGCGGAATGGACTAGTTAACAAAAAAGACGGCCTTTTAGGTCGTCTTTTTTCTTGTGCTTATTCGTATAAAGCAATCGTTTTGAGGAGTTCGTCCTTGACCTGCGTCTTGAGTTCCTGCGGGGCGAGCACCGTCACGCCCGAGCCGAACCCGATGATCTTTTTAGGCAAAAATCCGTCGGCAGGCAGGCGCACGTCGGCGATCCACTTGTCGCCAACCCGTTTTACGTTTTCGACGCCCAGCCAGTCCTGTACCTCGAGGAGGACGTTTTCTTCGATTTGCAGTCTTACGGCGACGGGTTCGGCATCGTCCGTCCAAAAGTTGAGGGGGAGATCTTCCTTGTTGAAAGGGCGTCTCGTGAAGGTTTCGCCCGTGGCAAAGAAGGCGTAGATGCGCCCGAGACGGAACAGCCTAAAAGCACGCTGTTTGAGACAGAACGCGTACACGTACCACACGTTTTGTTTCAAAATCAGCAAATGGGGCTGGATTTTTCTCGTCGACGACGCGCCCAGCCTGTCGCGATACTCTATCTCCACCGTCTTTAGGTTGTGGATACAGTCGCTCACGTAGCGCAGTTTGTCGGCGAATTTTTGGGTGTCCCCCCAAGTTCCGCCGTCGATGAGTAGGGTACTACTCTCCGCGCCCACGAGGGCGACTTCGGCAGGCGCGTTGCGCTTGGATAAGGTAATCTTCTTTTTTGCGGCAAGGAATTTTTCTTCGGGCAGTTGCGAGAAAGTCGCGTCCAGCGCCTCAATCGTCGCCTGATACTCCTCCTTGTTCAAAAACCCGACGGGCAGGCGGTAGTTGTCAGCGATACAGATACCGCCGTTCCTGCCACGTTTTACGTAGACGGGCACGCTGAAAGAGAGTTCGTCCACGTAGCGATAGATGGTGCGGGTCGAGGTCTCGTACTTTTCGGCGAGTTCCACCGCCGTCACCTTTCGCTTGATGAGGATATCCGTCAACACGTCGAGTAGCGTAGCAAATTTCATATTTTTTCTCCTTTTTTAGGTCAATGACAATTATATTTTACTAAACATACCGTATTTTGTCAAGTTTTCTTGGCTATAATAGGCTCACAAACCACAAAAAGGGAGCAAAAAATGGAAAGCAAATTTGAAAAATACGTAGATTTCTTGGCGGAAAACGCGGCGAAAAGGCGTCTTCGTAGCGCCAACGTCGCCTTGCAAAAAAGTTTGAGAGAGAGGACGGACGAAGAGGTGTACGCCGCAATTTTTAGCGTGTCGGCAAAGGCAAGACAAAAAGCGGCGGTTTTATAAAAAAACGCTTGACAAACTCCTTAGAAAGGAGTACACTAATCGTATGATGAAACATTTCTTGACTGAAAACGGACGTTATTATATCTATTCGTACGCCTATTGCGGTGGTGCGAAGATTTAGCGTGCGTTAAAGGGACGGATTTTTGTTCGGTTTGCGTGCGCAAGCCGATATTTTTTTGCGATAAAGGAGAGTACTTATGGCTAAGAACGTTATGGACACTTTGCGGGAACGCGGCTTTGTCAAGCAGACGGTTTTCGAAGAGGAATTGTATGAAAAATTAGGAAACGAAAGCGTGCCTTTCTATATCGGGTTCGACCCCACGGCGGACTCCTTGCACGTAGGGCATTTTATGCAACTTATCGCGATGTCGCACATGCAGAAGGCAGGGCATAAGCCCATTATCCTCATCGGTGGCGGTACGGCGATGATCGGCGACCCTTCGGGCAGGACGGATATGCGTAGCATGATGACGAAAGAGACGATCCGCCACAACGTGGAGTGTTTCAAAAAGCAAATGTCGAGATTTATCTCCTTTGAGGGCGAGAACGGCGCCATCGTCGTCGACAACGGCGATTGGCTTCTCAATCTCAACTACGTCGATTTCTTGCGCGATATCGGCGCGCATTTCTCCGTCAATAGAATGTTGTCGGCAGAGTGCTTTAAGCAGCGTTTGGAAAGAGGTCTCTCCTTCCTCGAATTCAACTATATGCTGATGCAGGCGTACGATTTCCTCGTATTGCATCAAAAATACAATTGCTCGTTGGAACTCGGTGGCGACGATCAGTGGAGCAACATTTTGGCGGGCGCCAACCTCATTAGGGTCAAGGAACAAAAACCTGCCTTTGCTATGACGTTCACTCTCTTGACGACTAGCGACGGCAAGAAGATGGGCAAGACGGCTAAGGGTGCGGTTTGGCTGGACGAGAACAAGACGACCCCTTACGAATTCTATCAATACTGGCGCAACACGGCGGACGAGGACGTCGAAAAGTGCATGAAATTGCTCACCTTCCTTCCTTTGGAAGAGATTGAAAACCTTTGCGCGCATAAGGACGAGCGTATGAACAAGGCAAAAGAGGTCTTGGCGTACGAACTCACCAAAGAGGTGCACGGCGAGGAGAAGGCGAACCTTGCGCAATCGCAGGCGCGTGCGGCGTTCGGTGGCGGCGATGCGGAACTTTTGACGAAGGAAGTGGAAGGCGTTGCGACCGTCGTCGACGCAATGGTCGCGGCAGGGGTAGCAAAATCCAAAGGCGAGGCGCGCCGTCTTATCGAACAGGGTGGCGTCAGCGTGGACGAAACGAAAGTGACCGATTGCAATATGACGATTCCCGCTAAGGAATTCGTCCTCCACAAAGGCAAAAAGGTACACTTAAAAATCATCGTAAAATAAAAAGAAGGCAGGCGTAAGTCTGCCTTTTGTAAAAGGGTAGCATGGACGAAATTTTGACGGTACTCGAGGAGTGCGACAGCGAAAAAATCATCGAAAAATCTCGCTTTTTGACGTATAGTAAACATATCGAGAGTGAGGAAGAGGCGCGCGCGTTTATCGCGGACGTCGCGAAAGCGCACCCTTTTGCCACCCACGTTTGCTACGCTTTCGTCGCAGATAAGTCGGGCAACTTACAGCGTTTTTCCGACGACGGGGAGCCGCAGGGCACGGCTGGCGTGCCTATGCTGGAGGTAATCAAGAGTAAAGGCTTGCGCGAGGTCGTCGTGGCGGTCGTACGCTATTTCGGCGGCGTCAAGTTGGGCGCAGGAGGGTTGGTTAGGGCGTATTCTTCCTGTGTCGCAGAGAACTTGTCGCAGGCAAAGATTGCGTCTTTGAAGACGTGCGTGGAGGTGACGATTACCGTCGATTACACGGGGCTGGACGCCTTACAAAGATACCTTTCGACTCGTACCTGCCTGCCCGTTTCTTGCGATTACGGCGAAAAAGTGGCTACCGTGGTCGCGATTGAGCGTGCGCAAAAAGACGCGTTCGAGGACGGGCTTATCGACTACATGCAAGGCAAGGTGGCGATTGCTTACGGTGAGGAATATTACCGCGCCTTTCCCGTGCAAGAAAAATAGGTCTTGACACCCGCGCGCGGGTGTGTTATAATAGCGATAGAGTGTTTCTCGAAAGGTTCTTTCGGGGACGGAGAGGGGCTCGCGGTAGGGCCTCTCATTTTTTTAGGCTCTCGCCTTTTTCTTAAGGAGTGCGTATGACGAGAAAGAGAAAACAATCCTTCCCGCCGCAGACGGTGGGCAAAAAAGTCTATTTGAGTTTTGACGAACAGATTGAAAAACTCAAGAAAGACGGGCTGATTATCGAGGACGAAAAAGAGGCGAAAGCGCGATTGAAGTGGGAGGGCTACTTCAACTTTGCCGTCGGCTATAACCGACTGTTTAAGGACGACGATAAGCGGTACGTCGACGGGACGACGTTTGCGCACGTCGAGGCGCTGTACGATTACGATAGGCGTCTTCGCGACGTGGTGTACGAGTGTACGCAGGTTATAGAGTGCAACTTAAAGGCGCTCGTCTCCGACATCTTTTCTCGCCGCTACGGCGTCAACGAACGCTCGTATCTTGCCGAGGATAATTTCACGGACGAACCAACCATGGCGCCGAAGGTACGCTGGATTATCGGCACCTGTCGGTCGACGCTCGAAGACGGGATACGGTCAGGGTCGTCTTACTATCACGACTATATCGCCTATTACGATAAGACGTACGGGCACGTTCCGCTGTGGGCGCTGATACGCGCGTTGAGTTTCGGCAACACCGCTAAGTTTTTGCGTTTGATGAAGATATCGGATAGGCGGGAGATTGCAAGAGAGTACGGATTGACGGAAGATGTTTTGTGCAATTTGTCCGAAATTGCCGTCGCGTTTAGGAACGTTGCCGCCCACGGCGAAAGGGTATATTGTGCGACGCTTAGCAGCGCGCGTTTGGCGGACGATTTGCCCGTCTTGACGAGTTTGCAGATCCCTCGCTTCCCCGACGGTAGTAGAAAATATGCAAAAAGGGACTTTATGTCCTTTTTAATCGTGGCAAAATATCTCCTTCGCCCTGCGGAATTTTCACGCTACATGGCTATCGTCGTAGAAGCCACGGAAAAATTAGAGACGCAGTTGCCCCCTTGGGCGATGAAACGCGTCTACGAAAAGCCGGGGCTTTCAGGCGGCTGGAAAAAACTCGACGTCTTGCAAAAATAGCCTCGCCTGCGCCCTAAAAGCAGAAAAAACATAAAAATTGTGCAACTTGCACAAAGAAAAAATACAAATTTATGCGTATTTTGGGTTGTAATTTTCAAAAATTCGTGGTAAAATAGTATCGTACAAAAAAATAAACTCGATTTGGAGGAAAAAATAATGGCAGGACTTTCGCTGAAAGGCATCAACAAAGTATACCCTTCCGGTGTACAAGCAGTTTTCGATTTCCGTCTCGAAATTAGAGATAAGGAATTCATCGTATTGGTAGGTCCCTCTGGTTGCGGTAAATCTACCACCCTTCGTATGGTTGCTGGTTTGGAAGAAATTTCTTACGGCGACTTGTTTATCGACGGGAGAAGAGTCAACGACGTCGTACCTAAAGACAGAGACATCGCAATGGTTTTCCAGAACTACGCG
>JAFVXN010000137.1 GCA_017501125.1 Clostridia bacterium | reverse complement strand
TAATGGGCAAATTGCCCGGTTTTACCACTCTTCCCGTCGCCTGATAAATGAGCGCGATTTCGTCACCCATGGGATACACGTCGGGAAGTACGGTGACGACAATACCTTTCGCAAGGACTTGCCCGTCCTCCCAAGCGAGTTTTTCCGCGGTGTGATGCTTGACGCAAAGTTGTGCCTTTTTTACGCCCAAATAGTCCTGCACGGATTGAATACCCGTCAGAACCATCGGCAACTCATCTCTGAGTAGAATATAATCTGTATAGAGAAGCGGCTCACACTCAGCGCCGTTGATCACGAGGGTATCTGCCCCCGACGCTAATTTGCCGTACGAGGGAAACCCAGCGCCACCTGCGCCAACGATACCGGCTTCCTTCATTAATTCCTTTAAGTCCATCTTCTTCTCTCTTGTTTTCAATATTTTGCTTAGTCGACGATACCGACGATAACTGCATCGGTAGGCGCGGACGTGTTGTTCAAAGCCAGTCTTGCAGAACTACCCGTCGTAATCAGGACCGTTTCACCGATACCTGCCCCTACGCTGTCGATTGCGATGATGTATTCGCCCGTCAAGGTGCCGTTCTTCATGATTTCTACTTCCATGAATTTGCTACCGACGAGAGATTGTTGTTTTCTGGTGGATACGATGTGTCCACGAATAATGCCTCTTAACATATTACTCCTTCACGACCTTTACTTTGAAACCGTTGCCGATGCCAGCCGAGTTTGCGTCGTCCGTATCTACGTGCATCTCCAAACGGAAATCCTTGTGCACGCGCACTTGTACGTCGTACCATCTCGTGCGGCGCTTGCCTTCTACGTCCACCGTCACCGTGTCGCCGTCTTTGATGCCGAACACGACTGCCTCCGAGGGAGACATATGGATGTGTCTGTTGGCGATAATACAGCCTTCCGCAAGTTCGACAACCCCTTTTGGACCGACGATACGGATGGGCGCACTACCACTTAAATTGCCCGATTCTCTTACGGGCGGCTTTACTTTTAAGACGAAAGAGTCGGTTTGAGAAATTTCTACTTGCGATTTCTTTCTAAGAGGACCAAGCACGCGCACGTTTTCAATAGGGCGCATAGAAGGACCGACGATCGTCAGCGTTTCTTTGCAGGCGTATTGCCCCGGTTGGGACAAATCTTTAAGTGGCGTAAGTTCGTACCCTGCGCCGAAGAGAGTCTCTAAATCTTCCTTCGTGAGGTGAATGTGTCTATTGGACACGCCCACGGGTACGTCACATCCGTTGCAATCTGCTGCCGCGGGTGCGTCGCTTGCACCTACCCCTGCCATAATTTTTCTTACCAAAGCCGCGATTTGTTCGCTAGAAATATCCATAATCTTACCTTCACTTTCTTAAAATTTTGCGTCGTTTTTACGCCGAAATGCTATAAATTTGGGCGTTTTTTTGTGTTTTTTGCGTATGCAAAAAGTAGGACCTTCTACAGTACCCGAGTTTTGCTCGGGTACTGTGTCCTGCCTGGCTCAAACCTTTCCCTGCTATTATTTGATTGCGGGAAGAAGTTTTTCCACGTCCATGTGGGGACGAGGGATTACGTGCGTTGCGATAACTTCGCCAAGAGCCGTAGCCGCTGCGGAGCCTGCTTCAACGGCAGCCTTAACAGCACCAACGTCGCCGCGAACCATAACGCTTACCAAACCGCTACCGATTTTTTCGCTGCCGATGAGTACAACGTTTGCTGCCTTTACCATAGCATCCGCTGCTTCGATCGCTGCTACCAAACCTCTGGTTTCT